>CAYYAL010000027.1:3894-16189 GCA_964469445.1 uncultured Muribaculaceae bacterium | reverse complement strand
GTAACTTCAATCAAGTTTTTATAATTCATAGAAGTCGAACTTCCGCCGTCAAACGCCATTGCCCTATCAAATCCCATTTTTTCGCATAAATCATGGACTTCCGGTAATGTCATCGGATTTTCTTTTGTAATAATCAAAATATAAATATCTTTATCTTTCAAAGCAATAATGGTTCTCGGAACTTTTGAAAGTGCGGAAATACTATCTCTTAAAACTTTACCCTGAGAATTTCTTGAAACAAAAAATTCTTCTTCCAAATTTAATTTCGGATAAACCAAAGGCCCTGCCTGTGCTGATGTTTTTATCAAACAAGGAAAATCGACAGACGAATTATGTTGAGTTATTTCAAATTTCACTTCTCTATCACATTCCAAAACTCTAAATTCCGTTCTATTCAAAATCTTTGACATATTTTGCCTTAAAATAGAATTCGACATCAAATTTTCATTAAAAAGAGGGTCTTCCACCGTTAAATTATCAGAAACTATATAAGAAATTGTCTTTCCGTTTTTGGGGTCAAAAAATCCTGCATTTACCGTCAAAACAGCCATTGCTTTTTTATGAGCTTCTCTATTCGAAATCAAATCCGTACTTGAAACAAATTTAAGTCTTTTTTTAGCTTCTTTCATAGGAATTTTAATTGTATAAATTCCGTCATTATAATCAATATTAAAAGCTTTCGCCTCAGAAAACGAAAAAAGAAAAAATGCAAAAAGCAACAAAAAAACTTTCTTAAAATTCATAAATCATAAATCCTTAGATTTGTAAAATACCCAAATCGCAATCAAAAAAGCAATCGGCGGAAATGCTGCCGTCAAAAGAGGGTGCAAAATCCCTTTTTCCGCCAACAAATCGAAAAACGGAAGCGTTATATAATACAAAAATATACTTCCGATTGCAATGGTAAAACCTACTAACCTTTGCTCTCTCGGTTTACTGAAACCTAGAAGGCAACCCAAAACCGCCATTAAAACACATACAAAAGGGTGGAAAAATCTTTGGAAGTATTTATTCAACATCAACCTGTATTCTTCATTCAAATCTTCTTGCTTAAGCAATTTTACATAATTATGCAAATCACCGTTTTCAATTTCCCTATCACGTTTTATTGAATAAGTCATCAATTTATAAGCATTCTGAGCATCAACACCTCTAAGAATTTCCTTTTTATCAACATGTTCAATTGTTTCAAAAATACCGTCACTTGAAATCAAATACTTGGTAACATCATACAATTCCCATCTATTATCAAATTTTTTGGCGGATTTTGCCACATAAATCTGATTAAGCCCATGCAAATCTTCATAATCTTTTTTCTGAAAATCCAAAACAACGATATTTGACATTGTATTATTGTCAAACTTTGAAATCACAACGCCCAATGTAGGTTTATTATGCTCATCTTTTTGCGTGTAAATATATTGAGAAACTTCATTATCACGCTTTATTTCTTTTAATTCATTTACAGAAATAGGAATTAATTTATCATAAGTAACAAAACAAAGTAAGGTTACGATAAGGCTTAAAACAAAAACCGGAGCCATTATCCGTCCAAAGGAAAGTCCAACTGCACGAAAAATTGTAAGTTCGGAATCTTTACTCAATTTATCGAAAGTAAACAATGAACCTAATAACAAACCGACAGGCAAAGCCTTACCCAAGATTTTCGGCAATTCATAGAACAAAACAAAAAATGCCATTTTAAGTGTCAATTCGCCTGCTAAAACTTTTTTAATCGTATTTAAAAGCATTTCCGGAGCAATCCAAATGACTGTAAACAACAAGATTGCGACAAGAGTTGTTGCCAAAACTTGCGTAAAAATGTATTTATCATAAATTGTTATCTTTGAAAGAAATTTCTTAATCAAAGTTTGAAATCCTTTCCTAAATAAAATTCTTTAGCGACAGGGTCAACTGCAACATCGGCACTTTTTCCCTGAATTTTTATTTTTCCGTCAAAAATAACGTAAGCTCTATCCGTTATTGATAGCGTAGCTTTAGGGTTGTGGTCTGTAATCAAAACTCCCAAACCTTTGTCTTCGGACAATTTTCTTATATTTTCTTTAATTTCACCGATTGCAATAGGGTCAATTCCGGTAAACGGTTCGTCAAGAAGAATAAAATCAGGACTTGCTGCCAAAGCTCTTGCAAGTTCAACCCTTCTTCTTTCTCCACCTGAAAGTGCAACTGCAGGAGCTGTTCTTAATTTTTTCACACCGAATTCATCTAAAAGTTCTTCCAATTTGTGATTTTTCTCATCAACCGTCAACTTATCATTCATCTCAAGAACAAGCTTTATATTATCTTCAACGTTTAATTTTCTAAAAATAGAAGCTTCTTGCGGAAGATATCCTATACCTGCCTTTGCTCTTATATTCATCGGCCAAGAAGAAATTTCTTCCCCATCAAGAAAAACCTGTCCCGAATTCGGTTTTACAAGACCTACAACCATGTAAAATGTTGTCGTTTTCCCTGCTCCGTTCGGACCTAAAAGACAAACTACTTCGCCTTTATTAACCTCAAAAGAAACGTCATTAACAACACTTCTGTCGCCATATATTTTTATAAGATTTTTTGTTGTAATTTTCATTTTGTCCCCTAAATTTTTATAAAAATTCTAACACAAAAAGGGACATAAAGAAAATTAATCATAATCTTTAACCATAATATTCAGTTATAAAGTTTAATTATGGTGTTTCAAAATTTCTTCGACCAAAACGTCGAGCTTCTCAAAATCTTCTTTTCTCGGTCTGCCTTTAACCAATACGGGTTCAAGTTTTTCAGCTTTAATAGTACATAAAATATCTTCTAATTTGCCGAACAAATTTCCGCCCCAACCGTAAGAGCCGATAAAAGAAACATATTTTGTTTTAGGTCTTAAAAGATTTGCCAAATATGCTGCATAAACAATTGAAGGGTGAGGACCTGCTAATACCATTGATGAGGCAAAAATAACCGTTCTTGCCTCAACCAATTCCATCGCAAGTTCTCCGATATCTTCATTTACAACATCAAAAGGTTTTACCACAACGCCCTTTGCTCTCAATTTTTCCGCAACATAATCCACCATCATTTTTGTACTTTCATACATTGAAACATAAGGAATTACAACTTCATTTTCTGTTTCATCAGATGTCCATTTGTCATAAAGATTTATTATAAATTCAGGATTTTTATAACAAGGACCGTGCGATGGTAAAACCATTTTCACGTCCATTGATTTTATTTTATCTAAATGTTTTTTACAAAAACTTCTAAATGGCATCATAATTTCTGCATAATATCTTTTCGCTGATTTTTCTAAATCCTTTGACGGTTCTTCAAACATATCAACAAAAGGTTTATGAGAACCCAAAAAATCACAGGTAAAAAGCATTTTATCTTCTTTTAAATATGTAAACATCGTATCAGGCCAATGAACCCAAGGTGCAAAAATAAATTGTAAAGTTTTGTCGCCTAAAGAAACCTCTTGCCCATCAGAAATAACTTCAAACTTTTCATCAGCAATATGCAACATGTCTTGAATTATTTCTTTACACTTCGGATTTGTTAAAATCTTTGCGTCAGGATAAAGTTTTATAACCTCAGGCAATGCTCCGGAATGATCTTGTTCTCCATGACTTGCAACAATATAATCTATTTTTTCAACACCGTTTGTTTTAAGTTGTTCCACAAATTCTTTTATCTTCGGAGGGTATGTCGTATCAATAAGAGCCGTTTTCTCACTTCCCTTTATCAAGTATGAATTGTAAGTCGTTCCCTCAGGCAATGGGACTAATTCATCAAAAAGCCTTCTTTCTCTATCATTTAACCCACAAAAATATATGTTTTTATCAATTTCTTTAAAAGACATTACACCTTCTCCTTTTTTATTTTATTATAAGCGATATTTTTTTAATTTTTATTAAATTAATAATTTCTTAAGTTTGTTATTATAAATATTTTATTCTATTATAAAACAAATGGCAGTTTATTTTTTTTACGGCGATGAAGAATATTTAATGGAACTTGAAATTAACAAACTCAAGACAAAATTGCTTGATAAAAATTTTTCTTCAATGAATTTCAGAACGCTTGAAAATCCTTCATTTCCAAATTTAACAGAAGCTTTAAAAACTCAAGGCATGATGTTTGGAAATATTATTATCCAAATTGATTGTGAAAAATATTTTGCCCAAACTTTTGAAGACAAACAACTTGAAGAAATCGAAGATTTAATGAAAAACGCAACCGTTACAATTATTTTCAGAGCAATTTTACCTCATTCGGAAGGGAAAAAATTGGATTCCAGAAAAAAATTGTTCAAAATTTTATCTTCAAATGCAACTTCAAAAGAATTTGCTTCAATTCCAACCTATAAAATAAATGAATTATCAGATTTTATAAAAAATCATGCCCAAAAAATTGACCTTAAAATAAATCAAGAAGCAACTTTAACGCTTATAAATCAAGTCGGAAATAATTTAAGAGAATTGCATTCAGAACTTGAAAAACTAAAACTTGCAACTTATCCTGATAAAACCGCAACAAAAGATTTGGTACAAAAATTATGTATTTCTAATGAAGCTTTATTCTCACTTACAGATTGTCTTATGAAAAACGACAAAGAAAATTCTATTTATGAATTTAACAAACTTTTAGAAAAAAAACACCCTTTAGAAATTTTATCTGCAATTCAAACTATGCTTAGAAAATGGATTTTAATTAAAATAAACTCAAAAACAATGTCGACTTTTGAATTGTCAAAACTCATAGGACAACACGAATTTGTAATTAAACAATCAATATTAAAAATGGCAAATACAAATTTAAAAAATTTAGTGGATTTAAAACAAAATCTTACAAAAGTTGAATTTGATTTAAAAAAAGGTCAATCAGTTGATTTAAAAACGGAAATCGAAACCGCAATTTTAAAAAGTTAATTATTTTAAAAGTAGAATTTTAAGCCCTGTTTTTAAACAAATTTTAAATTCATTAAAAGATTTTATATTTTTAACCGCTTTTGCAATGAAATTAAACCTCAAATAAAATTTTCTGACGGCTTTTTTATGAAGTTGCAAAACTCTTTCTTTTGATAAAAAATGCGTTTTTATAACAGGATTAAAATAAGCATCATCAAATGAATCGCCTTTTTCAAAAAGCTTATTTTCTAAAGCGTAATTATAAAATCTTGTCCCCGGAAGCGGAACTGCCGTATAAAAACTTACGTAATCACTGTCCAACAATTTTGCAAATTGAATTGTATCGTCAGCTGTTTTTTCATCTTCCCAAGGAAGCCCCAACACAAAATAATTATAAATCTTAATTTTAGCTCGTTTTAAAACTTTAACAGTTTTTTTAACTTCTTCTAAAGTAATCTTTTTACCCATTTTATCAAGAATAAATTGAGAACCGCTTTCGACACCAAGGCTTACAAGTCTGCAACCAGCTTTATACATTTTTGAGGCCATTTCTAAATCCATAGTATCAACACGAGTGTTTGCCGACCAAGTTATCTTTAAATCACTGTCAATCAAAGCTTGACATAAATCCATCGTCCAATTTCTATCAGAATTAAAAATGTCAGACCAAAACAAAAAGTTTTCTATCCCATATTGTTCCTTACATTCACGAATTTCCGCCAATATATTTTGAACAGAACGCATACGAACCTTAGCCCCGCTCACAGGTGTTGCCAAACAGAAGAAGCAATGATGAGGACAACCTCTGGAAACCTTTATTATCGTCTGAATTTTACCGTTATCAGGACGTTTATAAAAATTATTATCAATTAAATCTCTAGCCGGAAACGGCAATTTATCCAAATCTTTTATAAAAGGCCTTTTTCCGCTGAATTTTACTACAACACCATCTCTGTAATAAAGCCCTAAAATACTTGAATAATCCTTTTTCCCTTTTAAAATTTCTTTTAAAGTTTCTTCCGCCTCGCCGATTATAATCAAATCAAGAGCCTTATTTTTCAATAAAATATCAAAATTATCGGTTAAGAAATGAGCTCCTTTGACAATTGTAACGATATCAGGCAAGATTTTTTTAGCAATTTTAACAACTGATAAATCTTCTTTCAAATTTGTAGAAGTTACATTTACGACTAAATAATCTGGCTTAAATTCTTTCAAATCTTTCTTAAATTTATCTTTTGCAGAAATTTCTTCACTATTTTCCAAACTGTAATCAACAATCTTCGGCTGCACCCCGACTTGCCTCGAAATACTTGCAAGATACATCAAATCCATAGGAGGAAGCGGAGGAATAAGAAAAAGATTATCAACAACTTGCTGACATCTGTCTTCTCTGTTCATAACCCTTGAAGGTGGATAAATTAAAAGGATTTTCTTCAATTTATTTCTACTCCTAAACTTTTTCCTTAACAAGATTTGTAACAAAAGCCGCTGCAAATATGGAAATAGCACCTATTATAAAAGCATATTCCCAATGATAATTTACAAGTTCTCCAATATTATAAGAACATTTTGAAATAAACCAAGCCACAAGCGTGCAAACAAAAACTTGCGGACCTGCAATAAATATGTTAAAAATTCCCATAACAGAACCTTCTGTCCCCTTTTTAATATATTGAGAAAGCATTGCAAAAGGCAATGCCAAAATGCTTGCCCAACCTATTCCGGCCAAAGCCATCAACCACAAAACCATTTTCTGATTTGTGAAAAATGCCATTAATAAAAATGCTATCGCCATTGATATTAAAGAAATCACATGAATTTTACGATTTCCGTATTTTGAAGATAAAAGCCCTATCGGAATTGAAACCAAAAAACAAACAAGATTAAACAACGCAAAACAAACTGATGCAAAATTTGTACCTTCCAATGTTAAATTTTCAAAAGATTTTCTCACCGTGTCACTTGCAGAAGTTAAATCCGGAACTTGAAAAATTGTATGAACGGAATATTGCGTAAAGAAAATGAACATACACATAACCCCAATCCAAGTGAAAAATTGTGCTAAACAAATTTTTCCCACTTGAGGCGAAAGACTGAAAAAAGATTTCATATCTTGCCAAAAATTGCTCTTTATTTTTTCTTCAAAAACAGTTTCCTCTTCTTTTTTAATCGCTTTTTCTTTAATAAAAATACAAGTCCAAAGCATACCTAAAGAAAAAGCCAAAGCCGCCATAATAAATTGAGCTTCAATAGACATTTTTACATTAAACGCCCAAGCCAAAAAGGGAGAAGTTCCTGCCGCAACAACAGAACCTAAACCAATTGCAAGACTTATATAAGAATTTGCAAGAGAATGTTGCTCTTTTGGCACTACATCAGGAACCAAAGCTCTATAAGGACCTTGTGCAACATTAACGCAAGCATCTATAATCCAAATCATAACAGCTGCAAATAACAATGCCGACCAAACAGGCAAATTAAACCCAAAAACATGCCCAAAAGAATTAACAATATTTTGAGAATTAGGAAACGCCCATAAAGCTAAACTTGCAAAAATAGCTCCACCAAGCAAATAAGGACGCCTTCTTCCCCATCTTGTTTTCGTTTCATCAGATAAAGCTCCGATAATCGGTTGAACAATCATACCCGTAAACGGCCCTGCTAACCAAATTAACCCAAAAATAAAAGGAGATGCTCCCAAGTTTTCCGTAACAGGCCCTGATAGAATTATTCTCATCTGCCATGCAAACTGCAAGCCGAAAAACCCCAATGCAAAATTTAAAAATTGCACCGTCGTAAATCTTTTTAAACCATCACTTCTTTCCATCTTTGCCCCTTCTTTTTTTAATAATAAAAGCAATATTTTTTATAGTCAATACATTGCTTAAATTACTTAATATATTTGATTTAAAAGGTTTTGCGGACTTGTGAATTTTTTTAAAATTTTTCATAATAAGTAAATAAAAAAGGAGGAAAAATGTCAGATACAATTAACTTAATTCAATTTACTGCCGGCACAAAAGCAAAAGCTTCCGAAGTAAATTCAAATTTCAGCACATTAAAAACAGCCATTGAATCAAAATCCGACGGAAACGGCGATTCAACAAAAACTTTTTCTGTCGCAAATGCCACGGAAAACTCTCATGCAATAAACAAATCTCAGTTAAATGCATTGGAAACAAGCTTACAAACAAACATAAACAAGAAAGAGATGCCTTTTTGCATAAAATCAGGAAATTTATCAAACGGAATTGAAGATATTTTGTCATACAATTTACTTGAAATGGTTCCAAAAGTCGGCGGAACTTATGCAAACTTAATTACATCTCACCCAAACGGAGAATTAATTGAAAGAAGTTCTTTGAATTCTATTGATATGACAGGAAAAGCTGATGGAATTTATAATGTATTTATACCGAATTCCGGAAATGCTTATGTTCTTTTAAATACAATTTATAGGACAAAAACAGCTCCTTCAACTCCGGCTCTAAACAGTATTTGGGTTGATATATCAAAAGAACCCCTATCCGTTTATAAACATAACGGTACAGAATGGGAAACGTTTAATGACGTTCCGATAGGAAGTATTACTATTGCAAGCGGAAATATAACAGCGGTTAAAAATCTACCTTTTAATTACAATGGACTTGGTAGAAAACTTTATGATAGCTATAAAAACGGAACAAGTTGGTACAATGATTTCTTACAAGTTAACCCTGAAAACAACAAAATAGAACATTGGATTGAACAAGGAGGTATTATTAATTCCGGAACAATATTTACATTATTAAAACCCTTCAAAGATATTAATTATACAATATCTCTTTCCTTTGATGGTAATCATGCTACAGCACAGCCAAGATACCGACAAATAGGATATCATAGTAAAACAGAAACAACCATATCAGGTACGGAAGATAGTGGTGCTTCTATAGCATTTATTGCTTGTGGATATGGAAACTAAAGGAGAAATATAATGAGTTACAAATTAATAAAACCTTATACGGATATTAAAAGAGCAGATTTTATTGTCGCTCATCAAGGATTACAATCAAAAGAAACAGGTGAAGCTTTATGGTTTATGGAAGCTAATGAGATGTGGGACGATGAAACACAAAAGCCTATTATCAATCCAAACTACGAACAAGAACAAGCACAAAAAGAAGCTGAACGTGTTGCAAGATTAAACCTTACACGTGGAGATGTGTTCAGAGGATTATATCAAGCAAAACATGTTACAAGAACCCAATTAAGAGCGATGGTTGAAGCCATGCCCGATAATGATGCAAAAGAAATGGCTCTTATAGATTTCGATGAAGCTTTAAATTTTTATCGAGGTGTTACACTAATTGACACGGTAGGCACAGCTTTAAATATTACCCCTCAACAAATGACAGAGTTCTTTGAAACTAATGATTATACGAAATTAAATGCGTAAGCCGAGAGTAGAGCCTGAATAAGACGAGAAGACAAGAAGCTCGGAGGGCAGGAAGACAAGAATCATGTCATTCTAAAACGACAATTTTAGAATGTTGACTGAAAACCCAATGTCGTCCTGAATTTATTTCAGGACCTAAATTGGAGAGATGCTGAAACAAGTTCAGCATGACGTGGAAAGTTCAGCATGGCATAGGACTTTCAGCATTACGTATATTTATTTTTAATAGCAGAAAGACGGATTAATAAAATAATAAAGGTGGTGATGGCAAAATAAATCCTCTGACTATTGCATTTTTTTCTTCTTTATTTATTATATATAGTATAAAGAATTTATTAAAAAAGAAAGGATTTATTATGCAAGAATTAATCGGACAATCAGCAGGACAAATTTACAAATACTTAAACGATGAAGGCGAAGTTACTTTTTCTAAAATGAAAAAAGATTTAGATCTTAAAGGAAATTTTGCAGAATTGGGCTTAGGTTGGTTAGCTCGTGAAGACAAAATTGAAATGGAAAAGAAAGGTTCTTCTGTAAAAGTAAGACTTAGATAATTTTAATTTAATAAAGCGGGCGGTTTTAATTCTTAAAACCGCCCGCTTCTTATATTCTTATAATCAAACCAAACCTTCTTTTAAAGCTTTAACAGCGGCTTGCGTTCTATCATCGACTACAAGTTTTTGAATAATATTGCACACATGTGCTTTCGCCGTATGTTCAGAAATCACAAGTGCTTCTGCGATTTGGGCATTAGATTTTCCATCAACAATAAGTTTTAAAACTTCATATTCTCTTTGTGTTAAATTAGCATGATTTTTTTTAAATTCTCCGTTTTTTTGAGTATCTTTAAGAATACTTTGCATATTTTTCTCTCTTATAATTGAAACTGCAGATGGGTCAATCCAAATTGCACCTTCATTAATTGTTTTTATAATTACTACAAGTGAATCTATATTAATATTTTTTATAACATAAGCACTGACTTTAGCAAAAAATGCGTCTAAAACCTCTTGTCTATCCATGTGCGAAGTTAAAATTATAATTTTTGTATTAAGACTTTTTTCCATAATTTTTCTTGCAAAATCAATTCCAGAACCGTCAGAAAGGCCTATATCCATTAAAACAACGTCTGTTTCATTATTATTAATAAAATCAAGGGCTTCTTTTCCGTTTTGGGCTTCACCTATGACAGAAATAAAATCAAAATCATCTAATAAAGTTTTCAAACCAACTCTTAAAAGCTTCTGATCTTCAACAATTAATATTTTTATAGGATTTTCCATATAACTCCTCTTTTCTAAAATCATTATAAATTTCGAAAAAATAAAGTTAATTGGAAAGGATTAAAAAAATAAGGATTATATTTTTTATAATAAAATTTGAGTTGCAAACAAAATTCAAATAAAATTTCTTCATATATTTTAATTGTATAGCAAAAAACTTTTTGTTTAATTATTTTTTATAGTAAAATGTTTCATTATAAATTTAAAAAAGGGAACCCCAAAGTTGAATAAAAAAACTTCTCGTCAAATAAAAAAAGGAAATAACTTAAAAACCAGTATAAAAACCCCAATACTTGATGCTTTAAAAAAAGCTTATGAAAACCCTACATATCAATTTCACATTCCGGGTCATACAAAAGGACAAGGGGTCTATCCTGAATTTAAAAAATTGGTCGGAGCCAGAGCTTTATCGATAGATACAACAGACGAATTCGATGGATTGGGAACACTTCACCCTGCAACAGGTCCGATTGAAGAAGCACAAATTCTTGCGGCGAAAGCTTTCGGAGCAAAAAGAACTTTTTTTCTTCTAAACGGTTCCACAGCCGGAAATTTAGCTCTTGCAATGGGATTAACTAAAAAAGGTCAAAAAGTTATTGCAAACAGAAATTGCCACCGCTCACTTTTAACAGGTTTAATGATTTCAGGAGCAACTCCACTTTGGCTTGTCCCTAAAAAACTTGATGAATGGGGAATTTGGGGAAATATTTGCCCCGAAGATATTGAAAATCTTTTAAAACAACATGATGACGTATCGCATGTTTGGATTACAAACCCGACTTATGAAGGTGTCGTTTCCGATATTAAAGCTATAAGCGTTATTTGTAAAAAATATAATGTTCCTTTAATCGTTGATGAAGCCCACGGAAGTTTATGGAATTTTAACAAACATCTTCCTGAAAGTGCCTTAAAACTCGGTGCTGATGCTGTTGTTCATTCTCTTCATAAAACCGGCGGAAGTATGAGCCAAAGTTCTATGTTACATATTGCTCAAAATTCTTTAATTGACGACATAAAAGTTGAAAAAGCTTTAAAACTCTTGCATACAACAAGCCCTTCCTTAATGTTATTAGCAAGTTTAGATGCAGCAAGAGCAAACCTCGAAAGCCAAAGTGGTAAAAATAAAATAGAAAAAACTATTAATAATGCAAAATTTTTACGAAGCAGATTTGATAATATTCAAGGACTTCATCATTTGAAAACCGATTTTGGATATAAAACAGATGTTACAAAAATCTTTATAAAAATGGACGGACTTTCCGGTAAAAGATTGGAAAGTATTTTGGAAATTGATTTTAATATAGAAGTTGAAAGTGCCAGTGATATCGGCTGTTTAATTCTATGTAACTTAGGAAACAAACGTTCTGATATGGAATATCTTGCAAATGCATTAGAAAAAATTTCAAAAATGAATTATACGGATATTTACTATTTAGAAAATAAAAAACTTATGCCGTTTTTAACTCCGAAAATTGAAATGGATTTAAGAGAAGCATTTTATGCAGAAAAAGAAACCGTCCCAAAAGACAAATCTGTTGGAAGAATTTCCGCTGAAGTAATCGCAGAATGCCCACCCGGAATTTCTGTACTTGTTCCGGGAGAATTGATTTCAAAAGAACATCTTCCGTATCTGGTGGATTACGATTTTATAGAAGTCGTTAAATAATTTT
>CAYYAL010000027.1:0-3794 GCA_964469445.1 uncultured Muribaculaceae bacterium | reverse complement strand
GAACATCTTCCGTATCTGGTGGATTACGATTTTATAGAAGTCGTTAAATAATTTTAATTTTTAAAAAGGCGGGATTTTCTAAAAAATCCCGCCTTTAATTTTCAACCCTTTACATATTAAAAATCAAACAATTCTTTCAAAGTCATTCCAAATCCATTTGCGATTTTGTTAAGAACGTCTAAACTTGGATTTCTTTCCAATCGTTCAATTCTACCGATATATGTTCTGTCAACATTACTCTTCAATGCAAGCTGTTCTTGAGAAAGATTTTTCTTTTTTCTCAAAAATTTCAATCTATTTGCAAATTTTTCTAATATACTGCTTGACATAAATAAAAATATATGCGAACATGTGCCAATAGTCGACAGCCAATCGGCACAAAATTTGGGATTATGTCAAATATTATAAAAATAACAAATGAACAAATAAAAACTCTAAAAGATATGAATAGTGAATGTCTTTTATCTTTTTCTAGTGTACTGGAAATTTGTACTTTAGGATTTAGTCATAATAAAATAAATTTAACAATTGATGAAAAAATAAAATTAACTAAAAAATATGAAGAATTAAATAAAATATATAAAAAAATGATTATTATAAATAAAAATTTTGAAAAAATTATTTAAACTAAACAAAAAGGCGGGATTTTCTAAAAAATCCCGCCTTTAATTTTAACCCTTTACGTATTAAAAATTCTATCGCCGGCATCGCCCATACCGGGGATTATATAACCTTTATTGCTTAATTCTTTATCAACAGCTGATGTAATAATTTCAATATCAGGATATTTTTTATGAATATTTTCTAATCCAATCGGAGCCGCAATTATTGATAAAACTTTAATATTTTCTTGCGGAATTTTTTTATCAACATAAAGTTTTATAGCTTCAAGAAGAGAATTTCCTGTTGCAAGCATCGGATCTGTTATATAAATATAAAATTTTTCAGGATTTGGGGCGTCCATTGGAACTTTATTATAATACCAAACAGGCTTTAAAGTTTCTTCATCTCTATACATGCCGATATGACGAATGCAAGCTTGCGGAAGAATATCAATCGCTTCATCGGTAAAAATCAATCCTGCACGCAAAATCGGCGAAATTATAATATTTATATCGGGATTAATAATTTGTGTTGTAAATTTGCACAAAGGAGTTTCAATTTCCTTATCCACAAGAGGTAAATTTTTAGTTGCCTCATACAACAAAATTCTTGTAATTTTTCTTGTAGCAATTCTGACTTGCTCGCAAGGAGTTATTTTATCTCTCATAACAGCCAAATTCTGTAATATAACAGGATTTGATATCAATCTAACATTTTTCACTTTTCACCTTCCTTATGTTTAATTTTTTCATTCATTTCATCTAACCATTTATCTGATACGTCAAGAAAATCATTAACGCTTTTTTCCGAAAACGCATCTTTCAAATCATCTTTTTTTTGAATAACATCAAGGGATTTAACAAATTTTGAAACTTCATAGCCAATCCCATCAATTTTGGCAAACATATCATCAAAAAGGCTGATGGAATCATTCAACCTTTTGGGAGTTTGTGCAATAATAACTTTATTAGAATTTTTAGTTTCCTCTGTCGGCGGATATATTTCCAACGATTTTGATCCGGCAAGCCCTGTAAAACTAACCGTTGCAATAGAGCCGTTCGGAAGCTTACAATCATTTTTATTTATAATAAATCGAACATAAACCTCATCGCCGATAACACTTATTTGATTTACATACCCGACTTCAATCCCCATAAAACGAACAGGGGAACCATTTATAATTCCATCGACATCTGGTAAAAATATCTGATAAGAATCAAAATTTTTTCTATGCATATATCGAACAAAAATAAAAGAAGCGGAAATAAGACTTAAAACCAATAACCAAACAAAAAGTTCAAATATCCAAAACAAATGTCTTCTCATAAAAATAATTATACTACAAAAGTTTTAATAAAATTTCCATTAACTTTTGTAACAACATGTTACAAATCCGCTCATGGCATGCAATTTGGTGTGATTTATATACATTATAAAAGAAGAGATTTTTGCATGGCTTTAACCGTTAAACAATATATTGAAGATCAATTAAGACTAAATCCTAATGCAAATCAGGTTGAACTTAGAAATAATTTTTTGACCTTAACAGAAAGTGAAAAAGTTCAAATAGAGGCTGAATAATTAATAAATTCGTTTTACCATTTATAAGATTTATTCCAATTTTCATCTTTACAGACTTCCGGATCATGAAGTCTATTAAAAGTTTTATCTACAAGTTCAGTTTTATATTCTTCTTTGGGGTCAACCTCTTCTCTAGAAGTTGCTTTTATATGTTGTGTAAATATTTGTAACATGGATTTATAAGAATAATAAAATCTGCCATTTTTATCAGAAGCAAGCCCAAGTTGATTTGCAGAACAAACACTTATTTTTCCGTCAAATATATTATCTTTAGGACTATCAGCTACATCTCTACCGGCAATTACACCTGCAAATTCATCTCTGTCAATATATCCGTCACCATTTCCATCAAAACAATCAAATTCATTCTTAACAGCGGGACATGTTGCTAATTTTTCTTTATCAGCAGGATATGGTTTGTTTTCTAACAATTTTCTTGCTTCAAAATCAAGTTTTACATGTTCGACATATTCGCCGTAATTCATCTTGCCATCGTTATCTTTATCAACTTCTTTGATTGTATATTTTGCCAATTCTCTGTATGCAGAAACTAAAGTGCCGTCTTGACTGTATCTTCTTACATTAAATGTACCTTCATCACATTCACTCTGATACCAATTGTTAAAAAGTTTTGTATTTGCGATTTCTGACTCTCGATTATCTTGATAGGTAATCGAACTTGTTGGCTTTGGTTGAGCATTAGCTTTATTCGGCATAGCGACACCTGCAAAAAATGCAGAAATCCCGATTAGAGCAGGAAATGCGATTTTTCTAGCTTTTGCGGGCATTTTATTTACAACTTGTTTTGCTTCATCGGCAACATAATTTGCACCTTGTTTAACTTTTCTAAATCCTTTGTTAATCCCTTGCCTTACGTTTATCGCAGATATTCTCATTTATTCGCCCCTTATTTAAACATTATTAACTAATTTTACAATAAAATAAAAATCGTAATTTTTATTTTTGCTATTTACAATAAGTTTTGTAACAACATGTTACAAAAGTTTTATAAAATGTAAAGCTTGTAGTAAATTTTATTTTTACAACTTTTATCTTGTTATAAAAATAAAATTTAACAGTGTTTAAGTAAGTAAAGAAGGGGAACAATATGAGAATATCAGCGATTAATACTAATCAAAATTTTAATGGAAAAATTGGAATTTCAAAAGGTAAAAATAATTTTAAAAAAGGTGTTGATTACATCGCAAATGAAACAAAACAAATTGTAAATAAAATGCCTGCAAAAGCGAGAAAAATTGCATTTCCTGCTCTAATCGGACTTTCAGCATTTTTTGCAGGTGTCGCTATGCCGAACAAAGCTCAAGCTCAAAGTGAAGATACTACACCAATAACGTTTTATGATAGAAATATTGCAAAAAACAGTTCTGAATCACAAAAAACTTTTGACGACTGGTATAATAGTAAATGTTATGAAGGTACGTTTGATATAAAAGCTATAAGCAAGGACGGCACTTTAGCTTCTGCATACAGGGAATTGGCAAAAAATACAATTCAAGAAGTTGATAAAGATAACGACGGCAAGATGAATTATGGCGAATATGTCGAACATGTAAAATCAGAATTTGAAGCAAGAAAATTGGTAGAAGGAC
>CAYYAL010000026.1:13326-16467 GCA_964469445.1 uncultured Muribaculaceae bacterium | reverse complement strand
TTCCCTGCTGTTGGTGTAAATACAAGTATGACAAAACATTTGTATGATAATCGTTATGGAACAGGGCAAAGTTCTATGGACGGAATTATGAGAGCTGCAAATATTCTTATTGCAGGTAAAACCGTTGTAATTTCAGGTTATGGCTGGTGTGGTAAAGGTTGTGCCATGAGAGCAAAGGCACTCGGTGCTAATGTTATTGTTTGTGAAGTTGAACCGTTAAAGGCACTTGAAGCAGCTATGGAAGGTTATAGAGTTATGCCTATCGCTGAGGCTGCTAAAGAAGGAGATATTTTCTTGACAGTTACGGGTGATAAACATGTTGTTGATATTCCTCATATTTTGGAAATGAAAGATGGGGCTTTTGTTGCTAATGCCGGACATTTTGATTGGGAAGTTAATGTTCCTGATTTAAAAAATTATGCAAAAGAAATTAAACAAATTCGCCCTAATTTGGAAGAATATAAGCTTAATAACGGAAAATCTGTTTATGTACTTGCTCAAGGCAGATTGGTAAATCTTGTTGCAGCCGAAGGACACCCTGCGTCAGTTATGGATATGTCTTTTGCTAATCAAGCTTTGGGTATTGAATTTATTGTTAAAAATAAAGGTAATTTAGAGAAAAAATTATATACATTGCCTATTGATGTTGATAATGAAATTGCTAAAATTAAGCTTTCATCTATGGATATTCAAATAGATGAATTAACAGAAGAACAAAAAAAATATATAAGCAGTTGGAATTTATAAGTATAAACAAAAGGAGCCGGCGGTGATGAAATCACCGCCGGCTCCTTTTTAATAAAATTCTCAAAAACGCATTAAAATATTAAATATTTTTTTATATTTTTTGAGAATATCCTATTACTTAGCTAAAATCAGAATTTAAAATCTTTCAAATAAGACTAAATTATATGAGAGGTTTTATATGAAAAATTTTTTATCGTTAATTTTAATAATTTATTTTTTGACCTTACCGGCATTGAGTAATGTTTTTGAAGGTTTGGTTGAAAAAGAAACAATTGTTTTAAAAAATAAAATAATTGATTATGAAACAAATTTGCCGATAACAAATGCCAAAATCACGCTTCCGCAGAGTGGTTTCAGCACTTATACAAATAATAACGGCGAATTTTCAAATCTTCCGAAACTTACCGGTCAAACAATTTTATCTGTGGAAAAAGACGGTTACAAGCCTTTTTCGATGACGGTTAATGAAAGAATTGCGATGAGGCCGATGGTGATAGGTGTTGAAAAAACGAAGCTTACTGATATAACTATTTCTGACGAGATGATGCATTTAGGTGATGGAAATTTTTCCAATCAATCTGCAAATTCTTATGAGTTTCGAGTAAAACCGGTGGGGCCGTTTTTCACTAAGAAATTTTTTGTAGGAAGTGTTAGCGGCGAATGTTTTTTTGTAATAGGCTCTGTAATTGGTTTAGATACACTTATGGCAAAGCGAATGGGGCAGAATAAAATTGTTAATGCTTATTCCAGTCCTGCAGAGATTTATTTTAATGGGATAAAAATCGGGCAATTGGAATTAAACGGCGATAATAAAAGGTTTAATCTTCCGAATAATTTAGTACGAAAAAATGCTTATAACGAAGTAACGATAAGGACTGGACGAAATTTGCAACAAAGTGCTTATGTTGATTATGATGACATTGAGATAATGAATTTAAGATTTGAAAGTGGTGGGTAAAAAGTAGAGTTTAAGTGCCTGTTGAACCAAACCCGCCTTCATTTCTTGTGGTTTTAGAAACGTTTGTTACGACACTTATTTCTGCCTTTTCAACTTTTGCGATAACCATTTGGGCAATTCTTTCATCAGGTTTTATTGTATAAGTTTCTTTTGACAAATTAACTAACCCGACACAAACTTCGCCCCTGTAATCTTCGTCAATTGTGCCTATTGCGTTAATTAAGGTTATTCCGTGTTTGATAGAAATTCCTGACCTTGCTCTTATTTGAGCTTCATAACCGTGTTCCAATTCGATTTTAATTCCTGTCGGAATAAGTTTCCTCTCAAGCGAATTTAGGGTTATAGGTTCTGAAATCGCCGCATACAAATCCATTCCCGCCGCACCTTCTGTTTGATAAGTCGGAAGATTTTTGTTATGAGGCATTCTTTCAATTTTCAGTATCATTATTTTTTTAAACCTTCTTCAATACCGGCTAAAATATTGTCAATATTTGATAAATCTTTCAAACCGCCCTGTGCAAATTGAGGTCTTCCGCCACCGTTTCCGCCGGTTGCTTTTGCAATTTCTCCAACAATTTTTCCTGCATTAATTCCTTCTTTTACAAAATCATCGGAAACTTTTGCAAAAACGCTGTTTCTGGAAACTAAGATAATAATTGATTTTCCGAGCTTGTTGGATAAAAATTCTGCACCGACTTTTAAAGCTTCAGCATCACAGAATTCAACTTTTGAAATAAATAATTTTCCACCTTTAAAATCTTGTGCTTTTGAGATAAATGAATTAAATTTGTTTTGAACATTTTCTGCTTTTAATTCTTCAATTTCTTTTTGTAAATGCTTATTTTCGTCAAAAAGTTTTTCAACTCTTGCATTAATTTCATTTACAGGTGTTTTAAATTTTGCCGTTAATTTATCAATTTCGTCCGATTTTTCATTTAATAAATTAAGTGCTGAATTTGAACAGATTATTTCAATTCTTCTTGTTCCGGCAGAAATTGCACTTTCTGAAACAATTTTCACCAAACGCATTTCACCTGTATTTTTAACGTGGCAACCTCCGCATAATTCTTTTGAAATTATTCCGTTTTCGCCGACAGAAACAACTCTTACGTCGTCTTCATATTTTTCTCCGAATAAAGCCATTGCTCCTGTTTTTTTAGCTTCTTCGATTTTCATAATTTTTGTATTTACGGGATAACTTTCCCCAACCCATTTGTTTATAAGTGTTTCTACTTGTTTTAATTCATTTTCATTTATCTGTCTTAAAAAAGAGAAGTCAAAACGGCATCTGTTTTCTTCAACTTGCGAACCTGCCTGATGAACTTCATTACCCACAACTTTTATTAATGCAGCTTGAAGTAAGTGAGCAAGTGTGTGGTGTTTTTTGATTTCATCTCGTCTTTGTTTATCTATGATTAATTTTACGCAATCACCTT
>CAYYAL010000026.1:0-13226 GCA_964469445.1 uncultured Muribaculaceae bacterium | reverse complement strand
CCTTCGCATTCGGTTTCGTCATATCCTAAAAATTCCGTATCAGGATTTTCCGAATAAATCAAATTATCGGTCAATGCAATTTTTTGAACAGCTTCTCTTGCTCTTTGTTTTTGTTCTTCCATAAGCTTTTTAAATCCATCAACATCGACAGAAAGACCGTTTTCTTCAGCAATTTCCATTGTAAGTTCAAGCGGAAATCCGAAAGTATCATGCATTTTAAAAACTACATCAGAAGATAAAACACTTTTTGCTTTTGCAATTTCGCCTTCTAAAAGAGTATAACCTCTGTCAAGTGTTTTGTTAAATCTGAGTTCTTCTTTTTCAATAATATCAATGATTTTGTTTTTATTGGTTTCTAATTCGGGATAAGCTGGTTTGTAGCTATCAATAACAACATCAATAATCTTTCGCATAAACGGAAGTTCTAAGCCTAAAAGTTTTCCATGTCTTAATGCACGACGCAAAATCATTCTTAAAACATAACCTCTGCCCTCATTTGACGGATAAATGTTGTCGGAAATCATAAAAGCAACACATCTTGCATGGTCGGTGATAATTCTTAAAGAAACATCTGTTTTGTTGTCTTGTTTATATTTTTTTCCTGAAATTTCGCAAACTTTATCCATAATTTTTTGTAATAAATCTGTTTCAAAAGTAGAAGTTTTTCCTTGGCAAACCATTGCAATACGTTCCAAGCCCATACCTGTATCGACGTTTTTCTTTTCTAACGGAGTTAGATTGCCCTCTTCATCTTGAAAAAGTTCCATAAAAACTAAATTCCAAATTTCGACCCATCTATCGCATTCGCAGGTTGCAACAGAACAATTATCAGAACATTTGAATTCTTCGCCCAAATCATAATGAATTTCAGAGCAAGGTCCGCAAGGTCCTGTTGCTCCGGGAGGCCCCCAGAAATTATCTTTTTTGCCTTTTCTCATAATGCGTTCAGGTGCAACGCCGACTGATTTCCATATTTCGTAAGCTTCATCATCTGTATCGAAAATTGTTATATAAAGTCTGTCTTTATCAAGTTTTAGGTAATTTGTAATAAAATCCCAAGCCCAAGGTATAATTTCTTTTTTAAAATAATTTCCGAAAGAAAAATTACCCAACATTTCAAAAAAAGTGTGGTGACGAGGAGTTCTTCCGACATTTTCTATGTCAGAATCTTTTCCGCCTGCTCTTGCACATTTTTGGCAAGTTGTTGCACGTGGCGGAGTGTAAGGTGCTTTTTCGTAGCCTAAAAATATCGGGACGAATTGCAACATTCCTGCCGTTGTAAGTAATACAGTCGGATTATCAGGAACTAAGCTTGAACTTTTTTCTCTCGTGTGTTCGTGTTTTTCTTCAAAAAATTTTAAAAACATTTCTCTTATTTCGGTCGTTGTCAACATCTTTTTATCCACCTTTTTATAATTTATAAAATTATTATACTACAAGGATAAGTTAAATTTTTGTAAACATTTTTCAAAAAACTGTTTATTTTATAAAACAAATGGGAACATGATTAAAATAACAGTAAAAAGGATATTAAAATTTGTCTATAAATTCAATTTCATCAGATTCTAACGCTATTAATATTGCATTAGCAGGTTTAAATAAAGTTCAAAAACAACAATCGGCAATAGCTGAAAGTATCGCAAGCGGAGTTAATGCTAATATTGAAGCTGCAAATATGAGTATTTCAGAACAGTTGAATGCTCAATCAAGAGCAAGTGCTGTCGCTACTCAAAATGCACAAATGGGTTTAAGTCTTACGGATACTGCATCTTCTGCTCTTTCTGACATAAACAGCTCATTGGAGCGAATTAATGAGCTTGCAATGCAGTCCGCAAACGGAACCTATTCCGACACTCAAAGACAAATGATGCAAGAAGAAGTTAATCAACATGTTGAACAAATTAATCAAACAATTCAAAATTCAAGTTTTAATGATATAAAAACTTTAAATCTTGTAAATACTTCTTCCCCGACACCTATTGATGATGTTCAATTTCAAGTGGGAACAGATTCTTCATCGTCTTCAACAGTGTCTTACGACCCTAATATGGAAATGGAGCCGATTTCCATAGATGTTTCAACACAGGCTTCGGCTTCTGCAAATCTTAATAATATCAGCAATATGATGAATACGGTTGGTGCAAAACAAGCAGAAATAGGAGCTGTACAATCTCGCTTAGAAAACTCTATCGATGCAAATACAACAAATTACATTAATCAACAATCTGCTTATTCTAATATCGCAGATACTGATTATGCTTCCGCAATGGTGGATTTAGTGAATACAAATATTACGTCCCAAGCACTTCTTCAAGTGATAAAAGTGGATTCTCAATCAAAAGGCTTTCTGCTTGATTTGATAGCAGGGGCAAGTAATTCTTAATTGAATTTTAGCTATAAAACTTAAAGCCCGATTTCGCTTGCGAAATCGGGCTTTATTTTATGATTTATAAATTAAATATCAGCAAGTTTTTTATAACTTCCGTTTTCTTGCTCAAATACATAAGAAGCATTAAATAATTTTGCTTCTTGAAGTTGCGGAGTTAAAATTTGCAAACCGATAGGCATACCTTCCCCGTCAAATCCGCAAGGAATACTAATTCCGGGAATACCTGCTAAATTTGCACTTATTGTTGCAATATCTGTTAAATACATTGCAAGCGGGTCTTCGGTCTTTGCTCCGATACCAAATGCTGTATTGGGACAAGTCGGTGAAATCAAAATATCAACTTCCTTGAAAGCTTTTTCAAAATCTTGTGTAACCAAAGCTCTCATCTGTTGTGCTTTTTTATAATAAGCATCATAATAACCTGAACTTAAGGCGTAAGTTCCAAGCATAATTCTACGTTTAACTTCTGCACCGAAACCTTCCGCTCTGGTTTTTGTATACATGTCTAAAAGATTTTCAGCATCTTGATTTCTAAGCCCGTATTTTACTCCGTCAAAACGTGCTAAATTTGAACTACATTCAGCTGTTGCAAGAATGTAATAAATTCCGATAGAGTGTTTTAAATTAGGCAAAGAAATTTCTTTAATTTCGCAACCAAGTGATTTATAAGTTTCAATAGCATTTTCAATAGATTTTTTAACATCATCTGATAAGCCTTCGCCCATAAGTTCTTTTATAACTCCGACCCTCATTCCTTTAACACTGTTATTCAAAGTCGCTGAATAGTTTTCGACAGGAATATTAAGTGAAGTGCTGTCTTTAGGGTCATAGCCAGAAATAACTTCTAAAAGATTTGCAGCGTCTTCAACACTTCTTGCAAAAGGTCCGATTTGGTCTAAAGATGAGGCAAACGCAATCAATCCGTATCTTGAAACACGTCCGTAAGTGGGTTTCATGCCAACAATTCCGCAAAAACTTGCAGGCAATCTTATACTTCCGCCCGTATCTGAACCTAATGATAAAGTGGCTTCGCAAGCTGCAACAGATGCGGCAGAACCGCCTGATGAACCACCCGGAACTTTGTTTAAATCCCAAGGGTTATGAACTTTTTTAAATGCTGAATTTTCATTTGAACTTCCCATCGCAAATTCATCTAAATTCGCTTTTCCTACAATCGGAACAAGGTTGTCTAATAATTTATTCGTAATTGTTGCATTATAAGGTGAGATGAAATTTTCTAAAATTTTGCTTGAAGCCGTTGTCGGATAACCGATTAAGTTCATATTATCTTTTAATGCCAAAGGAACACCTGCCAAAAGCGGTAATTTTTCACCGTTTTTAACTAATTCATCGGCTTTTTTTGCTGTTTTTAAAGCTTGTTCTGTCGTAACACAATTAAACGCTCCGATTTTTTCATCAAGTTTTGAAATTCTATCCAACGTCGCTTGCGTCAATTCAACAGATGTAATTTCTTTATTTATAATCGCTTGTTGCTGTTCTTTAGCGGTTTTTCTTAAAATCTCGTTCATCTTTTTCCCCTGTTTAAATTTAATAAATTTATTATACCGCAAAAAATTAAAAAGGCGGGACAAAAATTCTATAAAATTTTTGTCCCGCCTTTTTAATATTAAAATATGTAAATTTTTTCTCAAAATATTCTTAAAAAAGCATTTTTCCATTCAAAAAATCGTTAAAATAAATATATGGATATTATTAAACATTTGAACGATTTTGACTTGTCGGACGAACAAAAGATTTTTGCAAGAGCTATAAGGCCTCGCATTACGTCTTATTCTTGTCGTGAAAAAATTCAGAATAAGGAGTTTATACGGAAGTATTTTTCGCCTGAAAATGACTTCTGTAATTATTCAACTGCAATTGCCGACCCATCAAGGCTTATTTATAAAAAAGTTAAATGGGCAGGTTAATTTATTGACGTTAAGCTGTCTTTTTCTGCATCAATTCTGTGAACTCTCACAAAATTTGTTCTGCCTGAAATTAAATATGGTGCAGAACCTGTTATAATGACATAATCATCTTTTTGAAACCCGAATTCTTTTTTCAAAAATTCATTTATTTCTTCCAATAAATCTCTGCTTACAATATTATCCCATTTTTTAACGTAAGGATAAACTCCCCATGCAAGAGCTAATTTTCTACAAGTTGCCTCTTCATCTGAAATTGTAATTATAGGTACGCTTGGTTTTAATTTAGATAAAAGGCAGGAAGAATATCCGGCATGAGAAAAGCTTAACATTGCTTTTGCATTAACATATTTAATCATTTTATCAGCAGCAAATACAACAGCTCTTCTTGTAAGTGCGTTTCTTACGTCAACAACATCTTCTTCAATATCATATTTATAAAAATTGCTGTTTTCAATTGAATGGGCAATTTCAGACATCGTTTTTACCGCAAGAACAGGATATTTCCCGACGGAAGTTTCAGCCGAAAGCATAACGGCATCGGCACCGTCTAAAATTGCATTTGCAACGTCAGAAGATTCTGCTCTGGTTGGAATTGGTTCGTTTATCATTGTTTCAAGCATTTGAGTTGCAACGATTACAGGTGTTTTGTATTCATTCGCTTTCTTGATTATATTTTTTTGGTGTAAGGAAATATCAACAGGCGAAAGTTCTATTCCCAAATCACCTCTTGCGACCATAATGCAGTCTGAAACAGAGATGATTTCATCTAAATTTTTAATCGCTTGCGGTTTTTCTATTTTGGAAATAATTGCACAAGAACCGCCGAATTCTTTTATATATTTTTTAGCTTGTTCAATATCAGATTTTTCTCTTACAAATGATAATGCAATATAATCGGCATTATTTTCAACGGCAAATTTTATGAATTCAATATCTCTTTTCGTTACGGCATCTAAGCTTGATGTACTTCCGGGGATATTTAATCCTTTTCTTGATTTTAAGATTCCGTCATTTAAAACTTTTGCATAAACTTTTTCGTTTTCAGTTTTTAAAACTTCTAAAACAATTTTTCCGTCATCAATAAGCATTTTGTCACCGGATTTTACGTCTTTTGCAATTCCGCTGTAATCAACAGGGATAATCCCGTTAATGTAATCCGCTGTATGCTGAAAAACAAGTTCTTGGCCATTTTTCAAGGGAATATCTTCCTTTAAATTTCCGAGTCTTATTTTTGGCCCTTGTAAATCTATTATAATTCCGACAAATACATCTAATTCTTTAGCAATTTTTCTGACATTATTAAATCTTTGTTTATGTTCCTCTTGTGTCCCGTGAGATGTGTTTAATCTAAATACATTTACTCCGTTTAAAATAAGCTCTCTTATATTTTCTTCGCTTTCGCTTGCAGGTCCAAGTGTTGCGACTATTTTTGTTCTTTTATAAAATTTTTGCATTTTTCCTCCTCATCAACTTTCATTATATAACAAAATACAAATTTATTTATTTAAACGCTTAATACTTGCCTATACTGAAATTACGTACTAAAATAGAACAAGTTACTATTTAATTTGAAATGCATTTTAATATGGCAGAAAATTCCGAAAAAAAACAAAGCAGACTTGATGCTTTTATAGAAACAAATTTTACAAAAACATTTAGAATTCTTTTTGTCGTTTTTATGATTTTATGTTTATTTGCTTTTTGGGGTTGGTTTGTTCAACAATTTGATAAGGCAAAAGGCGTTTATTATATTTATAAAGGCGATAAAGCTTATCGTGAACATCAACTTGCAAAGGCTATCGGATATTATGTAAAAGGGACTAAATTGTATCCTGAACATTATGAAGCACTTTTTAATTTAGGTAATATTTATGTCGTTTATGAAAATTATTACGGTGCAGCTTTAGCTTATGAAAATGCAATTAATCATAAACCTGATTATACTATGGCTAAGATGAATTTGGGAATAATTTCCGCAGAAAAATTGGGGGATTTTGATAAAGCTATTGTTCAATATCAATCTATAATTAACCAAAAAAGAAAAGTTTGGATAATTCCTTTAATTTTTAACAGTCAAACAAGTGAACGTGAGAATAAGGGAATTGCTTATTATAATATGGGTTTGGCTTACAGACAAAAAGCTTTTTATGATGAAAAGGATAAAAACAGGCTTAAATATAATAAAAACCTTCAATTATCATTGCATGCGTATAAAAATGCCGTCAGAATTTTGAAAAAGAGTTATGATGCTCGATTTAATTTAGCTTTAACTAATCATCTTTTAGGAAATTATCAGCAAGCAGGTTTAGGTTATTGTAAAGCAATCGAATTATGGCCGATGAATTATGATGCACATTATAATTTAGCAATTTTGTTAAGACATCTAAAGATGTATAAGGAATCAATTAATGAGTTCGAAAAAGCTGCAATAACTGCTTCCAGCAATGATGTTTTAGCTCATCAGGCAAGCTATATTTTTGATATCCTTATTGAAACCTCAAGTTTGTATATAATTCATGACGGATATAAAGAGCTTGTTAAAAGACCAAATGATGACAAGAATATGAAGGGAATTACAAGCGTTAAAGGGAAGATAACAGCAACCGAAGAGCTTGATAAGGTTATGTTTAAAAACCTTAAAACTTGCGAATCTAAAAGTTTCTTTAAAAAATATGAATGAGGTAAATATTGAGAGCTATCGCTTATATCGCAAGCCACAGCAATGATAAAGAAAAATTTTTTAAAGATTTGGATTTTCAAAGAAATTCCATTGAATATTTTTGTCTTAAAAATAAAATTGAATTGGGTGAGATTTTTATTGAAAATAATTTTTCAAAACCTGATTTTAGACCGACTTTGCTTAAAATAATTAAAAATATAAACATGTTTTCAGACAGTTTGATTTTGTTGAATAAATCTGTATTAAGCGACGATTTGGATTTTGTTGATTGGGTAGAATTTGAACTTAAAAAGTTGAAAATAGAGATTATTTATGCGAATTCAACAGAAAAAATCAGTGTTCACCCGCTTGTTGATATTCAAAAACATATAAATGAAATTGTCAGGAAAATGGATACAATTCCGTCTTTGCCGATATTAATAACTAAAATGTTTGAAATAATTCAAGATGAAAAATCTTCAATAGATGATCTTGCAGAGCTTATTTCTTATGATGCCGGGTTGAGTTTCAAAATTTTAAGGCTTGTAAATTCTTCATATTACGGATTTGAACGACAAATTACAACTATAAATCAAGCACTTGCAATTTTGGGGCTGACGACAATTAAAGGGTTAATTTTATCTGCAAGTGTTTTTAAAACCGTATCAGAAAAATCTCATGATGAAACGGCTTTTGCGTATAAAAAACTTTGGACGCATAATTTGCTTACGGCATTGGGGACAAAATTTTTGACAGAAAAGTTTAATATTGATGAAGATTTATTTGCATGTGCGGTTTTGCATGATGTGGGAAAATTTGTTTTGGCAAAATTTGATACAGAAAGATTTGATAAAGCTTGTCAGATGAATTATTCCAATTTTAATTTTACAAATCGTTTAGACGTTGAGAAAAAATATTGTGGAATTTCTCATAATGAAATAGGAAGTATGTTGGTTGAAAAATGGGGGCTTCCTTCTATAATCATTGATATTGTAAAAAATCATCATAATCCTAATAAAAGTGAACATAAAATCGAATGTTTTATTATTTATATTGCAGATGTTTTAGCAAATTTGGTTTTAGAAAAAGAGCCTCTTGATATAAGCTTTTTTGATGAAAATTTACTTGAAAAATATGCTGTAAATTATGAAGACATATATAAAATTTATGAAAAACTCAATCTTGAAATTCAAAATGTAGATGACATTGATTATTTTTTCAAATAAAATAAGGTTAAAAGATGAACTTAATTTTAAAAGTATCAAAAATATTAAATGAAAATTTCAATCCGCAAAGTATAATTTCCGAGTTGAATACTTTGTTTGCAACCTATTTGAATGTTTCTAATTTAAACATTTACGCATTTGATGATGCCACAAAAACCTTGAAAGATTTCGGAAAAAGTTGGCTTTGTATTGATGAATTTCAACAAAATTCTCAAACTGATAAATTATATCTAGCACTTGCACAGTTTAATCAGTGTGATTTTTTTGTGAATGGAAAGGCTTATTCACTTGACAGTAAAAGCATCAGAACAAATAATTCTAAAAATACAGCTCTTTTTCCTCTTACTATTTCAAATCGACCTATGGGTATTTTGGAATTTAATTTTGATGAAGAAAAGGATTTAGATTTTTTCAACCAATTTAGTATTATAGCTGCACTTATTTCATTCAAGGTACAAAATTTTGTTTTAACGGAACAGATGCAGAAAAATATTTCATTCCATGATGCGATGAAAAATATTGCAAAAATTATAGAATCTCAATACGATTTAACTTATATAATTCCTGTAATAGGTGAAATTATTGATAGATTTATATCAGAACATTTGATATATATTTTTTTAAAACGAGAAGAAAGCGGAAAATTAGAACTTTTTTGGCCGCTTGCTTGTAGGGATAAAAAGGTTTTGGAAGAAGTTGCGAGGGTTAATTCCAAATCAAAAACCATGCTTCTTGATAATGATAAAATGGGATTATTCCCGCTTATAACGGATAAAAATCTTTTCGGCTGCATTGTTGCATACAGCAATATTGATAAACTTAATAAAGAAGAAACAGGATATCTTCAAGAACTTGCCTCACAATCTGCGACCACAATAAATAGGGCAAATGTTTATGCAGAAGTTTTAAAGCATGCGACGATTGACGCATTGACGGGATTAAATAATCGCAGACATTTTGAGCTTCGTTTAAGGCAGGAGGTTGCGACTGCAAAACGTAAAAATAAACCGCTTTGTTCAATTATGCTTGATGTGGATTTTTTCAAAAAGGTTAATGATACTTATGGACATGCAGCAGGCGATGTTGTTTTAAAAACAGTTGCTCAAATTATTAAAGAAGAACTTCGTGAATATGATATACCTTCTCGTTATGGTGGGGAAGAATTTGCGATATTACTTCCGTTTACTAAAATTCAAGAAGCTTTTTCAGTAGCTCAAAGGCTTCGTCAGGCAATAGAAAATACGGAGATAGTTGTTGCTAATGATGATAATTCTGAAATTTCTATAAATGTAACAGTAAGTATTGGCGTTTATCAATACCAAAAAGGTGATTTGCCTGAAATTCTTTATCAAAATGCCGACAAAGCATTATATGAAGCAAAAGAACACGGAAGAAATAAAGTTGTAATATTTTAAAATTAAGGATAGTTGAATGTATAATTTCCCATTTGAATTAGATGGTTTCCAAAAGGAAGCCTTAGAAGATATAGAACAAGGAAAAAGTGTTGTTGTTTGTGCTCCGACAGGTGCGGGTAAAACTGTTATCGCAGAATTTGCAATTCAACTTGCGATAAAAAATAATACAAGAATTTTTTATACAACGCCTTTAAAAGCACTTTCTAATCAGAAATTCAGAGATTTTTCCGAAAAATACGGCGAGGAAAATGTGGGACTTTTAACAGGCGATACTT
The DNA here is from genome assembly GCA_964469445.1 of uncultured Muribaculaceae bacterium. Lineage (GTDB taxonomy): Bacteria > Cyanobacteriota > Vampirovibrionia > Gastranaerophilales > Gastranaerophilaceae > CAYYAL01. The sequence continues at coordinate 3,334 of CAYYAL010000026.1, read as the reverse complement.
CTATAAACAGAAATGCTCAAATTGTTATTATGACAACGGAAGTATTTAGAAATATGCTTTATGGAACACATTTCGGTGCTGTTGCCGATAACTTGCAAAATGTAAAATATATTGTTTTAGATGAAGTTCATTATATGAATGATGAACAAAGGGGAACGGTTTGGGAAGAAAGTATAATTTATTGTCCGACAAATGTTCAAATAGTTGCACTTTCGGCAACTGTCGCAAATGCTGATAAATTAACTGATTGGATAAATACAGTTCATTCAAAAACAGAACTTGTAAATACAGATTTTCGCCCTGTTCCGTTGAGATTTTTGTATTTTGACAGTTCTCAGCCGAGAGATATTCTTCCGCTTTTAACTCCTGATGGAAAATTAAATAAAAAAATTCGTCCTGAAAAAAGAGAATTCCACCGTAGCGGAAATAAACATAAAGGACAAAAAAGCCCTGTCAGAGATGTGGTTAGAAATTTGCATGAAAAAGGAATGCTTCCTGCAATTTATTTTACGTTTTCAAGAAAAAAATGTGATGAACAAATGGAAAAGTGTGCATCTTTGATGCTTGTAACACCTCAAGAACAAAAACAAATAAGAGAAATTGTTGATAACTATTTATTGGAAAATCCATATTTGGCTAAAAATAAGCATCTCGAATATATTTTAAACGGTGTCGCTTCTCATCATGCAGGGTTGCTACCGGCATGGAAGGTTTTGGTTGAGAAATTATTCCAAAAAGGATTGATAAAAGTTGTTTTTGCAACAGAAACACTTGCGGCAGGAATAAATATGCCTGCTCGCTCAACGGTTATAAGCTCAATTAGTAAAAGAACAGATGATGGGCATAGAACACTTACAGGAAGCGAATTCTTACAAATGTCAGGTCGTGCAGGTCGTCGAGGAATGGACGAAGTCGGATATGTTACAATCGTTGGGACGCCTTTTCAAAGTCCTGATGAAGTCGCAGAATTGGTTTTAAGTCCTGCAAATCCTCTTGAAAGTCGTTTTTCTCCGAGCTATTCAATGGTCGTAAATCTTCTTCAAAGGTTTAATCTTCAGGAAGCCAAAGAACTTATTTTAAAAAGTTTCGGTTATTTTTCTTCTGCAGAAAGACTTAAGCCACTTTTAAAAATGCAGGAAATTAATCAAAAATATATTGATGAATTAAATTCGTTCAAATGTTGGCATAATCTTACTCATCAGGATTTTAACGAATATAATAAAATAAGAGCGATTTATGTTGAGCGAAGAAAAATTTTTAAAACAATCCAAAAACAAGAGGCTAAAAAACATCGTCCGTTAAGCGAAGAAGCTCGTGAATTCGGAGCTTCTACAAAAAAATTGTTAGAGGAAATGAAATCTTTTGCCTGTGATACTTGTAAATTATTTAAGAAACATTCAAAAGATATAGAAATTCTTCGTAGATATGAAACAAAACAAACAAAATTGACTAAAGAAATCGAAATTCAAAAAGATATTTTCTGGAATAAATTTATTTCACATAAAAATATTTTGGAAAAATTAGGTTATTTAAAAGACGATTATCCGACTGAAAAAGGAACCATGATTTCTCAAATAAGAGCTGAAAATGAACTTTTCTTGGCTGAAATTATAAAAGAAAAAGTTCTTAATGATTTATCGCCGGCAGAACTTGCTTCTGTAATCTGTGCGATTACAACAGAAGATTTGCGTGCCGAAACTTATCCGCAAATTCCGATTTCAGGAAAAGTCAGAAAAACTTTGAATGTGATAAAAAATATTAAACGTAATTTGGAAAAAATACAACGAGATGAAGACATCGAAACTCCAATGTACATAAATTCATATTACTCTTCAATAATTGAGATGTGGACAAACGGTGCCGAATGGGAAAGTATTATGGAAGAAGTTTCATCAGGGGAAGGCGATATCGTAAGATGTTTTAAACGTACAGTTGACGTGCTTCGCCAACTATATACAATTTCAAATGTCGATGAAGGCTTGGTTCAAACTGCAAAATATGCCGTTGAAGGGATTTTAAGAGAACCAATTGATATAGATTAATAAAAATTTTTAAAAGTATATACTATTTTTATGGCGAGAATTTTATTCTCGCCATTTTATATTGTAAAATTTTCTAACTATACTTAAATTATAGCTGTTAATGTAACGATATGTAACAAAAAACTCAAAACGTGAAATCCGAGCATCGATATATACTTTATATATATGTAAGACGAAACAAACAAAAAAAATAAAACGGAAACAACATTAAATAAACACGAAAGAAGAGAGAAAACACATATAAATTATTTTATCCTAATCCTTACATTCCTTATTACAATCCCTAAAATATCAGATTTCAGCTCCCATCGGGAGCTTTTTTTTATGCAAAATATTTATCAATTATGAAGGATTATTTTTTTGATATAATTAAAGAATGAGTTGTATGGATTTTTATATAAGAAATTTAATAAAGTATTCAAGGAAGAATTATGTTGTGCCATTTGGTGTAAATAAGGAAATGCTTTGGATACAAGAATTGTTAGAGAAAAATTTATCTGATATCAGGGTATTTAACGGAATGAAAATTTTGGATATCGGTTGTAAAAATTGGGTTTATGCCGAGGGCGAATGGACATTTTTTAAGAAGTTTGGTAAGAAATTTGAGCTTGATGGAATAGAATTAGACGCATATCGTTTAAATACAGGGTATTATTCAAGGCTTGAGGTTGCCAAAGGATATATAAAACATTTTGAAGAAGCGACTTATATAGTAAAAGATTTTTTAAAACACGAAGAAAAATATGATGTAATGATCTGGATATTACCTTTTGTATTTTATGAACCACAAAAGGCATGGGGTTTGCCGAAAAAATATTTTAAACCTGAACAAATGTTAAAACATGCATATTCAAAGTTAAATACGGGTGGGATTATGCTTGTTGTAAATCAGGGTGAAGAAGAATTTGAAGAGCAGAAACGACTTTATGATAAATTGAATATTATGTTTGAATATCGAGGAGAGTTTAAGAGTGATAATGATATTTATAAAAAGGCGAGATTTGTAAGTGTTGTAAAAAAATAAGTTGCAAGAAAAAATTGAGCATGATAACATTGTTTCAAGACATAAGCCCTGGTAGCTCAGCTGCCTCACGGCGAGTGAATGGGCAAGCCGAGCAGATGAAATCTGCGAGGTGAAGTGAGGGAAACAGGTCGTATTGCGAAGAGCAATACGAGCAGGTTACCCGAACGGAGCCGTCTTAAAATTGATAACCGAATAAAATAAGCCCTGGTAGCTCAGCTGGATAGAGCAACTGCCTTCTAAGCAGTAGGTCATGCGTTCGAATCGCATC
>CAYYAL010000025.1:10228-16922 GCA_964469445.1 uncultured Muribaculaceae bacterium | reverse complement strand
GAGAACAAGATGTTATAAAAATGCGTTACGGACTTGAAAATTTTGCTAAAAAGACATTGGAAGAAATCGGTAATATTTATGGAGTTACTAAAGAATGTATTCGTCAAACGGAATTAAGAGCATTAAAAAAATTAAGGGGTGATATACTTTCAAAAAATTTACTATCCTGTTATATGTAAAGGAATGAGGGTTAGGCGGGGCGATTTTCTTTTTGAAAATCGCCACGATTTTTAATATATGTTATAATTTAAAGATGGATAAAACTGTAAGTGGATTAAAAAAGGGACTAAAAGGCGAAATTATAATTCCTGCGGACAAATCGATTACGCACAGAGCTGTAATGTTGGCAAGTCTTTCTGATGGAAAAGTTAAGGTCAGCAATTATTCAAAAGGGGCGGATTGTTTGTCTACGATTGAAGTTTTTAAAAATTTAGGTGTTGATGTAGAAATTTATGAAAACGAATTAATTATTAATTCAGATTTAGGGTTATTTGCCCCAAAGGTTGATTTAGATTGTGGAAATTCAGGCACGACAATGCGATTAATGTCAGGAATTTTAGCGGGGCAGAAGTTTAATTCGGTTTTAATCGGTGATGAAAGTTTGTCAAAGCGTCCAATGGCAAGGATTATTGAACCTTTAAGTTTAATGGGGGCGAAAATTTTTTCAGAAAATAATAAAGCACCTTTAAAAATTACGGGTGAAAAATTGTATGGGATTAATTATAATTCCAAATTGGCTTCTGCTCAAGTTAAATCTGCGGTTTTATTTGCGGGATTGAATGCAGAAGGCTTCACTGCTTATAAAGAGCCTTATTTATCAAGAAATCATACGGAACTTATGCTTAAATATTTAGATGCAGATATTATTTCCGCAAAAAATCAAGTTACGATTAAAAAGTCGAAGCTTGTGCCAAAGAATTTAGAAATTGTTGGAGATATTTCATCGGCGGCATTTTTTATTGTTGCAGGTTTAATCGTTCCGAATTCAGACATCATTATAAGAAATGTCGGTTTAAATCCAACTCGATGCGGAATTTTAGAAGTTGTGCAAAAAATGGGCGGAGAAGTTGAAATTCTTGATAAGAAGGTTGTTTCAAATGAGGAAGTCGGCGATTTAAGAGTTAGGTATTCCGAGTTGAAATCTTGTATAATTGAAGGTGAAATTATACCGAGACTTATAGATGAATTACCTGTGATTGCTGTTTTAGCAACTCAAGCTGAGGGCGAAACTATTATAAAAAATGCCGAAGATTTAAGAAATAAAGAGGCTGATAGAATAAAGGTTATTGTTGAAGGTTTACAAAAAATCGGAGCTGATATTAAAGAAACTCCGGACGGATTTATTGTTTGCGGAAAAACTGATTTAAAAGGTGATTGCGAGCTCGATATATTTCATGACCACAGAGTTGCGATGAGTTTTTATATTGCGGGATTAATCACAGAAAAGCCGATTTTAATAAAAGAATTTGAATGGACAAATATTTCGTTTCCTGAATTTGAACGTCTTATTGATAATTTAATATAACTTACCCCTTGACGGCACCTTCATTTTCGCCTGAGATAAAATATTTTTGCATAGCGAGGAAGAAAATTATAATCGGGATTGTCGACAAAATAGAGCCTGCTGCGATAAACCGCCAGTTTGAACTAAACATGCCTTGCAGATTGTTAACTCCGACAGGAAGCGTGTACATGCTTTCTTTGGTTAAGACAATGCTTGGCCACAGAAATTCACCCCAAGAACCGATGAATGTGAATATTGCAAGAACGGCAAGGGAAGGTTTTACCATTGGTAGAAGAACTTTGAAAAATACTTCAAAAACATTGCACCCATCGACGATTGCAGCTTCTTCCATTTCTCTTGGAATACCTAAAAAAGCTTGTCGCATAAGGAAAATTCCGAAAGCACTGACTGCAAAAGGCATTATCAAGCCTAAATATCCCATAAAATTATTTACGCTGTCTATCATATTTAACTTCAATGTTATTAAATAAACAGGAAGCATAATTGCTTGAAAAGGAACCATAATTGTTGCAAGTACGGTGAAAAATGCAATTTTTTTACCTTGAAACTCCATTCTCGCAAGCGGATATCCTGCAAGTGCCGATAGTATAAGGTTTAAAAATACTGTTCCTGCTGCAACAACAAGACTGTTCACAAAATATGCAATAAAATCAACTCTCTTCCATACTCCTGAATAGTTTTCCCAAGTAAAATCAGTCGGAATAATCGTCGGTGGATATGCAAAAATATTTTCGCCGGCTCCTTTAAGAGAGGTCGATATTAACCATATAAAAGGAAATATTGACAACAGCGAAAAGAATATTAATACAGAATGTATGCTTACTTTTTCTAATATTTTTTTAAACATTTAACTACCTTGTGATTAATTATATTATAAAATCAGATTTGATATTTATTTTTCTCAAAACACAAAATATTTATAAGAGAAAAAATCATTACAATAATAAGTAAAACTACAGCCATAGCAGAAGAATAGCCTAAATCAAGATTTTCAAAAGCTCTTTCGTAAATATAATAAACGATGGTTTTGCTGGAATTCAACGGCCCGCCTTTTGTCATAACATAAATTTCTGCAAAGACTTTCATCGCAGAAATAGCACTTATAGTCGAAACGAGGGCTATCGTCGGCATTATATGCGGAATTGTAACAGTCAGATGTTTTCTGAAAAATCCGGCTCCGTCGATATCACAAGCTTCATATAATTCTTTGGGAACGCTCATTAAAGAGGCTAAATAAATCATCATGTAATATCCCAAACCCTTCCAAATGGTTACGATAATTACGGAATACAGTGCAAATCTTGTATCCGTAAGCCACCCGACAGGCGGAATGTTGAAAAGTTGCAGAATATAATTTAATATTCCCTGTTGGTTATAAAGCCATTTAAAAGCAATAACAGCAACAACGATTGAAACAATTACAGGCAAATAAATTAAAATTTTATATAAAGTTATTCCTCGTATTTTTTGGTTTATAAAAATAGCTAAAAACAGCGGAACAATGGCTAAAATCGGTACTGCAACAAATAAATAAATAAAAGTATTTAACAACACCTTATAAAAAATCGGGTCTTGCATCAGTTTTAGATAATTTTCAAGCCCAACCCAAGTCGGGTTATAAATACTTAAAGAATAATCCTTAAAACTTAAAATAATTGTTTCAAAAAATGGTATAAAAAAGAAAAACAGTAGAATTACGGCTGCAGGAAGCAAAAATAAATACGGTGCATACTTTTTATAATACCTAAACATAAGCTGATTATCTCATTTATAATAAAACTAGTCAAATAATTTTAACTGTTTAGTCTTCACAAGTTCTTTATAAACTTCAAAATCAAAGCAACCTATATCATCAATGTTTTTTGTGTATTCTAAAATTCCGTTCAATCGAGCTTCGCCGACAGAACACTTTGCTCTGAAATCACAATTTATACATGTTTGAAATTTTTTTTTGCTCATATTTGTAGTAATATTATAACATGTTTGATAATTTATCGGAAAAATTACAAGAAATAATAAGAAAAACTTCGGGAAATTCAAAATTAACCGAAGAAAACATGCAGGAAGCTTTTAGAGAAATCCGCAGAGCTTTGTTGGAAGCCGATGTTAGTTTAAAAGTAGTTAAACATTTTATATCAACGATAAGAGAAAAAGCTGAGGGAGAAAAAGTTGTAGAAGGTGTAAATCCGACCCAACAACTTATAAAAATTGTTCATGATGAATTGACGACCTTATTAGGAACTTCTCAAAAAACTTTAGACTTGACCGGACACCCTTCTATTATTATGATGTTGGGTTTGCAAGGTTCAGGAAAGACAACATCTTCTGTAAAACTTGCTATAAAATTAAAAAAAGAAGGCAAAAATCCGCTTTTAGTTGCATGCGATGTTTATAGACCCGCTGCGATTAAACAGTTGCAAACTTTGGGCAAACAGGCTGAAATCAAAGTGTTTTCACAAGAAGATTGCAAAGATGTAAAAGTAATTGTCAAAGGTGCTTTAAATTATGCTAAAGAAAACGGCTATAACGTTTTGATTTTAGATACAGCAGGCCGTTTACAAATAGATGTCGATATGATGGCAGAATTGTTGATTATTGACAGAATGTTTTCCCCGCAGGAAAAATTATTGGTTATAGACTCAATGATGGGACAAGAAGCCGTTAATGTTGCGGAAAATTTCAATGCACAGTTAGAAATTACAGGAATTGTGATGACAAAGCTTGACGGTGATGCCAGAGGCGGAGCTGCATTAAGCGTTGTTTATTCCACAAACAAACCGATAAAACTTATCGGAATTGGCGAAAAATTGAATGCGTTGGAAGATTTTCACCCTTCAAGAATGGCAGATAGAATTTTGGGAATGGGTGATGTAGTTTCATTAGTGGAAAAAGCTCAAGAAATTTTTGATGAAAAACAGGCTATTGAATTAGAAAAGAAAATGCGTAAAGCGGAATTTTCTTATAATGATTTTATAAAAATACAGAAGCAAATGAAAATGATGGGTTCGATTGAAGGTATTTTGGGAATGCTTCCGGGGCTTAATATCAAAAAAGATGATAGGCAAAATATAGCACATCAGGGCGAAAAGCAGTTGAAGAAAATAGAAGTATTTATTCAAAGTATGACAGAGGAAGAAAGAGAAAATCCTTCCGTAATGAATACAAGCAGAAAAAAAAGAATTTCTAAGGGGTCAGGATTGGATTTGGCAGAGATTAATGCGTTTATAAAACAATTTGAGCAAATGCGAATGATGATGAAAGGTTTTTCAGGAATGAAAGATAAATTTTCAAAGGGCGGGAAAATGCCGAAGGTAAATCCTCAACAGATGATGAATATGTTTAGAAAATAATTTTTGATTATCAGCATGTTTGTTTTACAATATTAATCATGAGCGGAAGTAAGAAAAAGACAAGACTGACATTATATATATTTATCGCATTGTTTTTAGGTATACTTTCAGGGTGGTTATTCCCTGAAATATCACAGAAGTTTTTAATATTCGGAACAATATTTTTAAACATGATAAAAATGATAATTGCACCGTTATTGTTTGCGACTTTGGTCGTTGGAATAGCAGGACATGGCGATATAAAAAGTCTTGGAAAATTAGGTTTTAAAACAATAATTTATTTTGAAATAGTAACGACTTTGGCATTGGCAATAGGTTTAATTGTCGGGAATGTATTTAAACCGGGGCTTGGGTTTGCAGGGAATATAAATAATGAACATTTGACAGCGGCAGCACATTTGGCAACGAGTGGAGCACATAATTCATTATCAGAATTAATGCTTTCAATATTTCCAACCAGTATAATAAACAGTTTGGCGACAAATAATTTGTTGCAAATAGTTTTATTTTCAATATTTTTTGCACTTGCAATTTGTGCTGTGGGTCAAAAAGCAAAACCTGTGTTGGACTTTTTTACTGCAATGTCAGAAGTAATGTTTAAATTTACGGAATTTGTAATGTTGTTTGCTCCGATTGGTATATTCGGAACAATTTCAGCAACAATAGGTGCAAATGGAATAGGAATTTTAGTAAATTATGCTAAAATTATCGGTTCATTATATTTCGCATTAATTTTATTTATATCAATTGTTTTGTATATAGTTTGTTTGATAGTAAAGATTTCGTTAAAAGATTTGGTAAAAGCTATCGCAGAACCTGCATTGTTGACATTTTCAACGGCAAGTTCAGAAGCCGGATTTCCAAAAGCAATGGAAATTATGGAAGAATTCGGTGTTCCTAAAAATATCGTTGGATTTGTAATGCCGACAGGTTATACGTTTAATTTAGACGGAAGCACATTATATTTGGCTTTAGCAGTTCTTTTTTCAACACAAATTGTAGGAATAGATTTATCAATTCATCAGCAAATAATTATAATGTTGACATTGATGCTTACATCTAAAGGAATTGCAGGTGTTCCGAGAGTTTCATTAATTGTGCTTGCAGGTACTTTAGTAAGTTTTAATTTTCCAATCGTCGGGGTTGCAATTTTACTTGGAATTGATCAAATTTTAGATATGGGTAGAGCGACGGTTAATTTAATCGGTAATTGTATTGCAACTGTTGTTATGGCTCGCTGGGAAAACGAATTTGATTACGATAAAATGCATAAGTACATAGAAGAAAACAGTTAAAAATAATAAGAGGTTATTATGGAATATAAAGATACATTAAATCTTCCGCAAACGACACTTGAGATGAGAGCAAATGCTGCGGTAAAAGAAGTTGAAACACAAAAATTCTGGGAAGAAAATAATATTTATGAGAAAAATTTATCACAGAGAGAAAAAGCAAAATCATTTATATTGCATGATGGACCGCCATATTTAAGTTCTGATAAAATTCATATCGGACACGCCTTAAATAAAATTTTAAAAGACATTTTGATTAAATATAAATCAATGTCAGGATATTATGCACCTTATGTTCCGGGATATGATGCACACGGATTGCCGATTGAAAATGCTGTTGTAAAAAATATTAAGGGCGGAAGAAGTGCTATCACACCATTAGAATTAAGAGAAAAATGCAGAGAATTTGCTCATAAAAATTTAAAAGGGCAAGAAACTGAATTCAAAAGGCTTGGAGTTTGGGGAAATTGGGAACAACCTTATTTAACGATTAATCCTGCATTTGAAGCTGAACAAATAAGAGTTTT
>CAYYAL010000025.1:5089-10128 GCA_964469445.1 uncultured Muribaculaceae bacterium | reverse complement strand
CTGTTTATGCTGTAATTTGGACAACAACTCCTTGGACAATTCCTTCAAATATGGCAATTTGTTTGCATCCTCGATTTGAATACACATTCTTTGAATATAAAAATGATATTTATGTAATAGGTCAAGACTTGTTGGCTAATTTTTTAAATGGAGTTGATTGGGAAGAAAAAGATATTAACGTAATAGCCTCTTGTAAAGGTGCGGATTTGGAATTGTTAAATACAGACCACCCGCTTTATGAAAGGAAATCGCCGATTATCTTGGGTGAACATGTTACAACTGAAGCAGGTACAGGAGCGGTTCACACTGCACCCGGACATGGGCTTGAAGATTATGAAGTCGGTTGCAGATATAATTTAGACGTTTTTTCACCGCTTGATGGAGAAGGTAAATGGACAAGTCAAGTCGCTGATTTAGAAGGCGTTCCTTATTATAAAGGTAATAAAATTGTTATAGAAAATTTGGAAAAAGTCGGAGCATTATTGGCACAAGCTGATATTTCTCACAGTTATCCTCATTGTTGGAGATGTAAAAGACCTGTAATTTACAGAGCAACTCCGCAGTGGTTTATCAAAGTCGATATGTTTAGAGATAAGGCTTTGGAAGAAATTAAAAAAGTAAAATGGATTCCTGCAAGCGGGGAAGTTCGAATTTCCAATATGGTAGAAGGTCGTTCAGATTGGTGTATTTCTCGTCAACGTGCTTGGGGCGTCCCAATTCCGGTAATTTATTGTAAGGATTGCGGCGAAGTTATTGTCAATAATGAAACTATTAATAGAATTGCAGATATTTTTGATAAAGAAAGTTCAGATGCTTGGGTAAAATATTCGGCTGAAGAATTGTTGCCTGAAGGCTTTAAATGTCCTAAATGCAGCGGTGAAAATTTCCGTAAAGAAAAAGATATTATGGACGTTTGGTTTGATTCAGGAATTACTTGGAAAGCTGTTGTTGAAAAAAGAGCAGAAGAATTGGGACATATTCCTGTCGATATGTATTTGGAAGGTTCCGATCAACATAGAGGTTGGTTCCAATCTTCTTTATTAACAGCTGTCGCAACAAGAGAAAAAGCTCCTTATAAAGAAGTTTTGACACATGGCTTTGTTCTTGATGGGGAAGGCAAAAAAATGTCTAAATCCGTTGGAAATGTTGTTACTCCGCAAGAAATTATTAAAGTTTACGGAACAGATGTTTTAAGACTTTGGGCAGCTTCGGTTGATTACAGAAATGATATCAAAATCGGCGATAGCATAATTAAACAACTTGTCGAAATCTTTAAGAAAACCAGAAATACAGCAAGATTTTTACTTGGAAATATTTATGATTTTGACCCTGAAAAAGATTATGTAAAATATGATGATTTAAAAAGTTTGGATAAGTTTGCTTTGCATAAACTAAATACTTTGATAAAAGATGTAACAGAAGCTTTTAATAATTATGAATTTTACAAGTATTTTCAACATTTGCAAAACTTTGCAGCGGTTGATTTAAGTGCTTTTTATCTTGATATTGTAAAAGATAGATTATATACAGCAGGTAAAAAATCTTTATCAAGAAGAGCTTGTCAGACTGTTATGTATGAAATTTTGCATGTTTTGATAAGACTTTTAACTCCTGTTATGCCACATCAGGCGGAAGATATTTTCAGAAATATTCCGAAAGATAAACAACAAGGGTTGGAAAGTATTTTGTTGGCTGATTTTGCAGTGGAAAATCCTCTTTGGAATAATTCTGAATTAGAAAAAGATTTTGCAGAAATTTTAAAGGTAAGAGAGGCTGTAACAAGAGCAATAGAGCCGTTGAGAGCTGATAAAAAAGTCGGAAGTTCATTGGAAGTCGCTGTTTACATAAAAACATCTAAAAAGTTAAATGAAACAGAAGTTGAATTGAGTAATATTTTTATAACTTCGCAAGCATTTTTAACTGATAAAAAACCTTCTGATGTATTAAATGAACTTGTTGATGAAGATTTGACAATTTGGGTTACGAAAGCGCATGGCGAAAAATGTGAAAGATGTTGGAAATATCGTGAATTGGGAAATGATGCGGAAAATCCTTCAATTTGTAAGGAATGTTTGGAAGCTATTAAGGAATAATTTAATAAATCGGGGAATTAAAAAATCCCCGATATTTTTATAATATAAATTAATGTTTATAAAATTTTGTTTGATTTAAAATAGTAGAAAGAATTGGAGAAAATTATGTGGGAATACACAGAAGAAGTAATGGACCATTATAGAAATCCGAGAAATGTCGGGAGAATTGATGATGCTGATGCAATCGGTGAAGCAGGTTCTTTGGCTTGTGGCGATATGTTGAAAATTTATTTAAAAATAAATGATAAAAATGTTGTTACTGATGCAAAGTTTCAAACTTTTGGTTGCGGATCTGCAGTTGCGAGTTCCAGTATTCTTACAGAAATGATTATCGGAAAAACTTTAGACGAAGTTAAAAAAATAACCAATAAGGATATTGCAGACAAATTAGGTGGACTTCCTCCTGAAAAAATGCACTGTTCAGTTATGGGTTACGAAGCTTTGGAAGACGCTTTAAAAGAGTATTATCACGAAGACAAGCCTCAATTGGAAGAAAAAATAATTTGTACTTGTTTTTCTGTTTCGGAAAAAGTGATTATTGATGCCATAACTCAAAATAATTTAAAAACTTTAGATGAAGTTATGAATTATACCAAAGCAGGTGGGGCTTGTGGACGTTGTAAGGTAGTTATTCAAGGGATTATTGACAAATATTCTAAAAAATCGGAATTAACTCAGGCTCAAAAAGTTTTGAAAATAAATAGGATTATAGAAAATCAAATTTCACCTGAATTGCGTAAAGATAACGGCGATATTGAGCTTGTTGATATTCAGGATAATAAGGTCTTTGTAAAATTAAGAGGAAATTGTTCGGGTTGTAAAAATTCGACAATGACTTTAAAGTTATTTGTAGAAAAGACTTTACAAGATATGGTAGATAAAAGTATAGAAGTGGTTGAAGTATAAGATGGAAAATATGCCTTTAATATATTTAGATAATAATGCAACAACAAAAATTGATGAAAAAGTTCTTGATGCGATGTTGCCGTTTTTAAAAGAAAATTATGCAAATCCGTCAAGTATGTATGATTTTGGAGGGAAAGCTTCTTGTGCAATAAAAAAAGCACGAGAACAGGTTAGAAGCTTTTTTAACGCACAAGATGCGAAAGAAGTTATATTTACAGCCTCCGGTTCAGAAGGTGCTAATATGGCAATAAGAGGTGTCTTAGAAATAAATAAGACTAAACGCCACATTATTACTACGAAAATCGAACACCCTTGCGTTTTGAATACTTATAAAATGCTTGAAAAACAAGGTTATAAGGTGGATTATCTTTCTGTAAATTCAAACGGTGAATTGGATTTGTTGGATTTACAAGAAAAAGTCAATGATGAAACGGCTCTTGTTTCGATTATGTATGCTAATAATGAAACAGGTATAATTTTCCCTATAAAAAAATTGGTACAACTTGTTAAAGGCAAAAATCCTGATACTATATTTTTTACAGATGCAGTTCAAGTTGCAGGAAAAATTCCTATTGATGTGCAAAATTTGGGTGTGGATTTGTTGTCAGTTTCCGGTCATAAATTTCATGCACCAAAGGGTGTTGGAGCTTTGTATGTAAAAACAGGTGTTGCGATTAGCCCGTTGATTGTTGGGGGACATCAAGAAAGAGGAAAACGTGCAGGTACTGAAAATGTGGCTTCAATAGTTGGAATTGGCAAAGCTGCCGAACTTGCGATGGAAAATATGGAGTTTGAATTAACGGAAGTTAAACGTTTAAGAGATAAACTTGAAAATGCAATTTTGAAGAATATATTTAACGCAAGATTAAACACTTCCATAAATAATCGTGTTCCGAATACTACAAATATTGGGTTTGAATATGTTGAAGGAGAATTGATTTTATTACATCTAAGTGATTACGGAATTTGTGCAAGTTCAGGAAGTGCTTGTACATCAGGTTCTTTAGAACCAAGCCATGTTTTGAAAGCTATGGGCATTCCTTTTACGGCTTTGCATGGCAGTATTCGATTTAGTTTAAGTCGTTTTACAAACGAAAAAGAAATTGATTATGTAATTGAAATTTTACCTGAAATTATTGAAAAATTAACCAAAATTTCTCCGTTTCAAGATGAATTAAATCAATTAAAAGAATTGAAAAAATAAATACATCATTTGTATGGCAAAAAAAAACTTGGGATATTTAATAATAGTAGTATCATGGATTTAGAATTTAATAATTCAGATATGAACTTTTTGAAAGTGGCAAATGAAAAAGAAGATTTTGGAAATCTTCCAAATCCTTTTGCTACAACAAATCCTATTTATGAAGAAGCTTCTATTGAGCTTGATGAAAATCCTGACATTAAGCAAAATTCTTATGATATAGATAATGAAGTTTCTGCTTCTGATAAGGTCGTTTTTGGGACTGAAAACAGGCTTAATGATTTTGATGGGAAAATTCTTGAAGAAAAAGCTTATAACGGAATTGATAATGAAATTTTGAAATTAGAATTGCAAATAAATTATGTCGAAAATAATATTGCTAAAGTTAATTCCGAAATTCAAGTGGTAAAAGATTTGAAAAATTCAACAGGAATTGCTGAATTAGAAAAAAGAAAAGAAAGATTAATGAAAGAATTGGCTTTTTTAAATTCTCATTATCAGCAATTGGGTGTCGGAGCTAATTTTTCAACACAATTTTCAAAAGCTATAACTTTTAAACCACATATTAAACTTTTAAATGATTTAAAAGAAATTTTTACATCTCAAGTTTTAATGAAAATTTCAAGAACTTTTAATCGAAATTATAAACTTAAACAAGCATTGGAAACTTTATCGAATATAAATGCAAGTGTAGATGAATTGATATCAATGCAAACGCCTTATGGCGAAACTTTAAAGCGTTATGAAAAATTGACGAATTATTTAAATCATGCAAATCGTATTCATTCAGTAATATCCAGAAGCATTAATATTAGTTAATCCATTTTTTTCTTAAA
>CAYYAL010000025.1:0-4989 GCA_964469445.1 uncultured Muribaculaceae bacterium | reverse complement strand
TTCATTCAGTAATATCCAGAAGCATTAATATTAGTTAATCCATTTTTTTCTTAAAGTTTCTAATTCTCCGCTTTTGTAAAAAGTTTCAATTGCAAAATTTACTTTGTGTCTTAATGAAGTTGAATTTTCTGTTTTTTGGAAAGCCACTCCATAAGGTTCTTGTGAATATCTTTTTGGCAAAAGTTTTAAATTAGGGTTGTTCATTGTATATCCGATTAAAAGAGAATCATCGGACGTTACCGCATCAATTTCGTTTCTTAATAATGCATCTACTGCCTCATCATAAGTTCTATAACCAAAGATTATAGTTTTAGGTGCAATCCTTGCCATATTTTTCTCAGCGGTTGAACCAAATATTATTCCGACTTTTTTATCAGATAAATCAGACATTGATTTTATATTGCTTTCGTTTTTAACCATAATGGCTTGACCTGCGACATAATATGGGTTTGAAAAGTCTAATATTTCAAGTCTTAATAAATCAATGGTCATTGTTGCAATAATCATATCGACTTCGCCGCCATTTACTTTTTCTATACGGTCTGAAGGCGTTACCGGAATAAATTCTATTTTTTGATTTTCTCCGAAGATAAGTTTTGTAATATCTTTAGCCAAATCTATTTCAAATCCTTCGAGTTCATTTGTTCGGGGATTCATATACCCGAATTGTTTTGCATCAAATTTAACTCCGATTTTAACAACGCCACGTTTTTCTATTTTTTTTAACAATTCTTTTTCAAAATCTATTTCGGGCAATTTGAAATTTTGAATGCTACTTTGTATCTTATCAAAGAAATTAAATTTATACATTACATTATTTATTGCAGGCGGTAAATCACAAGCTGTTAAAAAGCAAGCTGTAAAAACGATTGTAAAAATAAGTAAAAACTTTTTCATAAATACCTTTAATAAATACCCTCAAAAGAAGTATATAACAAGATTTTAGTTTTATCAAGTAATGGAATTACCTACAATAAAACCGGTTGACCAACAGTTTTGGAGGTTAAAGCCTCCGCAAAAGCCGTCTATATCAAGAATTTCGCCGCAAAAATAAAGATTTTTGACTAATTTTGATTCCATTGTTTTTGGATTTATTTCATCTAAACAAATTCCGCCTGCTGAAACGATTTCTCCTTCGGAATTTCTACCGGAAACATTTATCTTGTAATCGGTCAATATTTCTACAATTTTTTTTCTTTTTTCAGAATTTATCAAATGGGCTTTTAAATCAATTGGGATATTGATTGCTTTTAGTAAAAATTCCGCAAGTTTTTGAGGAATATAATCTGAAAGTATATTTTTAATATCTTTTTTTGAATTTTTGTTTAATGTTTCTTGAAATTTTTTGTCAAAATTCATTTCATCAATAAATTTAAGCGAAATTTTTATAGGATTTTGTATATTAAAATTTTCTTTGGCAAAAATTGAAGAAATTTTAAAAATCAAAGGACCTGATAATCCTTTATGAGTGAAGAGAATATCGTCATTTAATTTAATGGATTTATTTTTTAAACTTGCCGTTGCTGAAATATTTTTAAGGCTTATTCCTGCTAATTTTTTTGTATTATTTGTAGTTACAAGTCCGACTAATGAGGGTTTTATGTCAATAATTTTATGACCTAAGCTTTTAGCAAGAGAATATCCGTTGCCTTTGCCACCTGTTGAAATGACTACGTTGTCAAATTTGTAAGAGTTTTTATCGGTTACAATAATGAAGGTTTCATTTTCTTTTGTAATTTTTAAAACTTTTTCTTCTTTAAACGTTACTTTTTTTAAATGTTTAAGAAATTTTTCTCTTATTTCCTTTGCATCATTTGATTTCGGGAAAATTCTCATATCATCTTGAATATATGTTTTAATCCCCAAATTTTCAAAAAATAAGAGAGTGTCAGTAGTTGAAAATCGAGAAAAAATGGAATATAGAAATTTTTCACCTCGAGGATAATTTTTTGCTAATTCTTTGACATCAAATTCATTATAAGCTAAATTACAACGACCGTTTCCCGTATAAAGAATTGTTTTTAGCGGTGATTTTATATCAAAAACAGTTACATTAAATTTTGATTGTAGAAAATAAGCACACATGCAACCGGCAGGGCCTGCACCGATTATTGCGATATTTTTAGAATTCTTCATCAGATTTTGTGCCATAAAGAAGTATCATTTCAGGATTTTCAAGTTCTTCGTGTAATTCAAGAATTGATTTGTTGAAAACAGGGTGAACAAAAGTTTCGTTTAATTCAATCATCGGAACAATTGCGAACGCTCTTTTATGAAATTCCTTGTGCGGAACTATTAAATCAGGTTCGTCATAAATTTCTTTTCCAAAGAAAAGAATGTCAATATCAATGGTTCTATCTCCCCAATGACCTTCTTTTTCTCTATCTCTTCCTAATTGTGCTTCAATTCTATTACAAGCATTTAATAAAGCTCTGCAATCAAGAGTTGTTTTAATTTCAACAACTGCATTTACAAACCATGCAACATTTTCATCATGCCAAGGTTCTGTTTCATACATTGTAGAAGTGCGGATAACGGTGATTCCTTCTGTCGTAGACAAAATGCTTGTGGCTTGCTGAATGTAGCCAACCCTATCACCTTTATTAGATCCTAAACATAAATAAGCTATCGTCATAAGTTAATTTTACAATTTTACACGTATATTGTCAATTTATCTTACAAATATATTCAGGATAAGAATGGTTTATACAATTTTTATAATAATTTAAACCTTCAAAATTTAAGGATAATTCAAATATATTTTCACCTTGCATTTGCAAATCCGGAGTTTCAATCGGTGGGCCGGCAGGAGTTGTTCTTGCTACATTTTTTGGATTTGAAATTATTCCCGTTGCTCTTATTAAAGTTATTAAAATTGCATTTCCTTTGATTTCATATTCTCTCAATCCTTTTGTTGTTAAATTAAAATCATTTGCATGCACAAATCTTTGCATAGGTGCGGTGTTTGTTTTTGCTTCTATTCCTTTTGTTGACGGCAAATGCTCTCTTATTTCATAATCAGCTTCAAATTCACGTTTTATTAATTCGTTCATATCTTCTGAAATCGTCATTTTTATCGCATTTTTGGTATTAAATTTCATTTGTAATATATGATTGGACTTTTTATTATTAATTTTTACTGCAAAATCTAAATATTTTGAATTTTTAAATAAGCTCACATTCAAATTAATATCGATTTTATTTAGTTTTAATTTAACTTCAAGCGTGGATTTTAATTTTCCGTCAATTTTAATTTTTGAAGACATAATTTTTGCAATTTCGCCATTATCTTTTTTATCAGGTGCAAAATTATAACTGTCGCCCAAATCTTTAAAATTAACGATTTCCAAACAATTTTTATAAGTTTTATTATTAATTTTGTCTAAAATATTTATTTTTTTATCAATAATTTCAAATTTTAAATAAGAATTTTCAATAGAATTTTGCGTTATTTTAATTTTGTCATTATTTTCTTTTATTTCTTTTAAATAAGTATAAATCTGCTTAAAATCTTCCGTAATAGGAACTCTCATAATATCGGACATGATTTCGTTTTCGACGTAAGTCTTTTTATCAATAAGTTGACAATCAACGTGTTTATTTTTACTTTCAAATTGAATTGAATCCGGTTCAATTTCGCTTAGATTAATAATAAAATCTTCTTTAATTTCAAATTTCAATTCATCAATTATTCCATCTGCAATTTTTATAATATTTTCATATTTTAATTTATTTTCTTTGTGGACAGCATCAAGAGAACAACCGCAAATCGCATCATGGGCTTGATTTTCTAATAATAATTTATAAGCATATTCAACCACATTATCATAAAATTTTGTATTATAATTTTCGTTGCAATATTTTTGAAATTTATCAGCAAGATGTAATTTGTGAGAAGCTTCTGCATTCATCTTTTTTAAATCCATTCTTGAAGAATAGCAACCTTGTAAGATAAAAGTTTCCGAATTATCTCTTAATTCGCCTTGATATTTTTGTTTAAAATCAACAAATTCAAAATATTCAAATGGTGAACCTAATTTTATTTTAAAATCGTCAAGATATGGATTTATGTTTTCAATTTCTTTTGCGATATTTTCATTTATTCCCAAATGGTCGCCTCCTAAAGGGAGTAATAAAATATCCGAAGATTTATTATTGATTAAATTTAAGTTTTTGTTTAGATAATCAATCTGTTCCTGCATCGAAAAATTACCTGTAAACACATCGTGGAAATAACCTCTTGAAAGATTTATCGTTTTAATTCCGTCCCAGAGAAATTCTGAATACAAATTATCAGGGCAACCTCTCCAAACCATACATTTATCAATTCCGAATTTTTTAAGAATTTTGGGAACATTTTGACTGTGTCCGAAAGTATCCGGTAGATATCCGATAAAATCCTCACAACCGAGTTCTCGAGCAGTTTTTAAACCTATTTCGAGGTTTTTTTCAAAACAAGTTCTGTCGGTTAAAAATTCATCAATTAGGCAGTAAAAAGGCCCAATGAAAAGTTTTTTTGCACGAATTAAATATTTAATAATGCCTTTTTTGTCAGGATTTAATTCTAAATAATCATTTATGGCAGAAACTTGTCCGTCAAAATAAAAACAAGGGATTTGACCCTTTTGAAGCATTTCTAAGACATTGTCAAAAACTTTTAACAGTCTTAATCTAAACACCTCGTGTTCTCGATACCATTCTCTGTCCCAATGCGTATGTAAATATGCAATAACCTGTTTTTTGCCCATTTAGTAACGTCCTATTATATATTTTATAATGGAATTTGTTCCTTGAGAGGATATGAATAAAAGATTTCCATCTAAATATAAGTAATAAGGTTTTTGTATGTTGCTCAATAATATGGAGATTTGACCTAATGCGGAAATTTTTAATATATTATTTTTATTATAATTTGCAACATAAATATTATCTAAATTATCGCAAGCAAGACCTATCGGCCCTGAAATTCTGGCATCTTTAGCAAAAACA
>CAYYAL010000024.1:16233-18024 GCA_964469445.1 uncultured Muribaculaceae bacterium | reverse complement strand
TTTGGTTCGTAGCCAAACGCTCTATCCAGCTGGGCTACACGCGCTTATTCTGTTTCTATTATATCATAAAACGGCTCCGCTTCGTCAACCTGCTTGTCCTGCTCTTCGCAAGCCAACCTGTTGACTTCGTCTCCACCTCGAAAACTTCGTTTTCTTGGCTTGCCCTACCGCTTGCCACGGGGCAGCTGGGCTACACGTGCTTATTCCGCATTCACTTATTTAATTCTACACGCTCAATACTCTTTTTCAAGTTTATTTTATTTTTAAATTCATGCTCGGGGGGAATTGAACCCCCGACCTACAGTTTCGGAAACTGTTACTCTATCCGACTGAGCTACGAGCATTTATTTTATACATTTCTTACGTAATAATTTTCGTCTTTTTTTAACTGTTTTGCAAGTTTTTTTAATTCTTCATCTTCAAATATATTTCTTACAAGAATTCCTGCAACTTTTTCTCTAACCGTATAATCTTCTGATTTTGAGGCTTTTATCAATATATTTTTTAATTCATTTATTTCTAAATCTTTTGCAAAATATGTTAAGGTTTCTAATCCCCAATACAGATTGAATATTTTTTTACTAATAACATATTTTTTTGTTCGAAATGTGAATTTTTCTATATCTTTAAACGTTTTATTAAAAATATTTTTTAAACCGGATATAAAATATTGTTTAAATTCATCATCATTTTCTTTCAAAAAGCAAACGATTTGGATAACTTCTCTACAAACATTAGCATTTACATCTATAATTCCTTCTAAAAACTTATCATAAATTTCTTTTTGCTTAAAATAAGAAGTAAATTTAGGTTTTTTTATCAATTCATTTATCTTTAAACCTATGGCTTCTCTTATTCTACTGTCTTCTCCCGATAAGTTATTGACCAAAATCATTGCATCTTGAGATGATTTTATTATATCTAAATGGAGTGCCGAAAACTGTTTTTTAACAATATCGCTTCCTGCTAAATTTTTGATTAAATCTTCATATTTAAGATTTTTATTATATATATTTAAAGCTGTATTGAAATCTTCTTCTAAAAAAGTATTCATATTTTGCATTTCTGTATTCATAAGCTTCATTATAACATAATTGCTAATGTTTTTTTTGTAAAAAATAGTTTTAATAAATGATACAAATCTGTTTTTACTTATTATAATATTAGATGTAAGGAGAATTTTCTTATGGAAAAAGTTTTATATATGTTACAAGATTGGTTTAGCCCTAAAGAAAAATCAGGAATTGGTTTATCTCAATTTAAGTCGGATTCTTTTATGCAAAGTTCTATCGAAAGGCCGATTATTAATAACAAAAATGTTAAAATATCCGATTTATTGAGAAGAAGTTAGTTTATAAGTTCTGCCTCAATCATTCCTTTATAACCTTTTTTGTTTTTAATTATAAATTTACTGCCTTTATTTAAGAGCAATTCAGTTTCCGCAGATTGCAAAACTATTGCATTACCTATTTCATCTAAATTAATATACTTAGTACCTTTAGGTATTTTGATTTGCATAATATGATTAAAATTTCTAGGATTTAAAAACTGAAATATTTTCCTTTTTTTAGTCGCAACCGAAAAAAAGGAAGGAGATTCGAAAATCGTGTCGTTTTTCCCCATTGACATTATTTTTTTCAACGAATGTTTGTCTAATGCTCGATATACAATTATTTCATCAGAAGCTCTTTCTGCTTTACCCGATGCAAAAATATTTGATAAATCAGTTATAATTTTTTTTATTTTGTCTACATCTTTAACTTTTTTATTGTTTCTTAAAACCTTATGTAT
>CAYYAL010000024.1:0-16133 GCA_964469445.1 uncultured Muribaculaceae bacterium | reverse complement strand
AGATATTTTTTGAGTTATGCCTGAAATTTTAGGGATAAACATTAATACACCTTAATTTGCTTTATATTGTTTATTAAAATTAAGGCAAATTTTAAATTGACTTATTGTAACTAAATATTACATATTTTTATAAAAAAAAGAGAGAATTGATAAATTCTCTCTAAAACTTAAGGGTTAAGGGGGTTAAAACTTTTTTATCCGCCGATATCAAGTTTGCGTTTGGGTGCTTCTGCAGCTTTTATTGCTGCTTCTGTATCTGCGATTTCTTCTTTTATTTCTTTTGCGGATTTCTTTTCTACTTTTTGCTCAGGTTCTTTAACTTGAGCATCTTCAATTATTTGTTTGGGCATTTCTGTTTCTTTTTGAATATTTGTCTGTGGAATTTCTGCATTTACATATTTATCCATTTCTTCAGAAATAGCCTTTGCATTTTCTTTTGCAATTTCTTTTGCTTGATTTTTTTGTTCTACAACAAGAGCTTCTATTTGAGAAATACTTTGTTTTAAACTTTCTTTCATTGGTTTTAGTGTTTCAACTTTGGTTTCAGTCCTTTTCGTAGCTCTTTTTTGAGCTTTTTCAACCACTTCAGGAGCTATTTTAGCGTCTTTAACAGTAGCTAATTCTAAGATTTTTTTATCATAACTTTCTATCGCTTGATCTGCTTTATCATAAATCGCTGTATCCGATAAGCATTGAACTTTTGATAAATTTTCATCGTCTTTAGTTAAATCTGAATATTTTGTAATTGATGCTGTCATGAATAATGCCCTCTTTTTAGGTGTATATATAAATTAAGTATAAAATATATACTTAATTGCGTTAAAGCCTAAAATTGTTACAAAAGTTTACATTTTATTTTTCTTACTAAATTAGAGAAAAAATACCTAATATTTTTAAAAGATATAAAAAAAACTTGAAAATCAATTATAACTTTTAATTATGGGTATTTTTTAAAAAAAAATCAAAAAACCTTCTTTATCAAAACTTTACATTTGAGAAAAAATAGGCAATTCTTGAAATTTAGGGCTTTTAAAGATTTCATAATATTGATATCATGTAGTTGTTATTGAAGAAAAATTAAAAAATGATAGATAGAATTAGTGGTGTAAATTTAAATAGAAAAAATATGCAAAAACCCTCAAAAAGCCAACCAAGTTTTAAGGGATTTGTAGATGGTGCTGTTCAAGTCATTCAATTGTGCGAAAAATATCCTATGTTAAATGTTACGGCGATTGATGTTTCGACTGCTATTGCACCGAGAACTGCAATTGAATCAAAAACAAATGTTTATGCTGGGTTTGAAGCTTTTAGAAGAGAATCTTCAGGTTTAATCGTAAACTGTTTAATTCCGAGTTTTGTTGTATTGGGTATAGCTAAAGCATTGGAAAAACCTGTTATGGGAAAATTTAGCGGGTTGAAAATGTCTTCATCTTGGGCAAGTGAAGAAAATTTAGATTTAATTTCAAAATATTATAAAGAAGCAAAAGGTAAAGGTAGAGATAAAGTTTCCAATTGTATCAGAAATTTAATTCAAGATTTGGAAGGTGTTGACGGTAACATTGAAAAAGGCGGATTAAAGAAATTCAAAGATTTTGACATTGATAAAACTGTTGAAACCCTTACGGACAGTGTTTTTAGTAATAAAATAGATAAAAAAACGGTTAAAAAAGCATATTCTCATTTGGTTAAGAACACACATATTTCAGAAAATATAAGAATACTTGGAAATAAAAACTTCTTAAATACCAATTTGGAATCATTGACAAGAGATATGCCACGAGTAATCAAGTCATTAGAAGAAGTCGGAGCTGATGAAGCAGGCAAATTCTTAGCGAAGAGCAAAAAATTTATTAATATTAAAAGTTTAGGCGGATTAGGAATAATTATACCGTTAGCTATATCAATGCAATCAATTAACAGATGGATAACTTCAAAGACTTCAGGTAAAAAAGGTGCTCCTATTTATAAAGATTATATTGATTCCAGTCATAAAGAAAAAACGCCGGAAGAAAAAGCTGCATTAAATAAGCAAAAAGTTAAATCAGTAGGTGCCATGATTGGAGTAGGACTTTTGTCAATGATGAAAATTCCTACATTAAAAACATTCCAATTTAAAGGTTTATTCCCATCATTAGATCAAGCAAGAGTAATCTCAACAGCTACTTTTTCAAGTAGAATGGCTGTTGCTGAAGATAAAAATGAATTAAGAGAATCAACGGTAAGAGATATAGGAACTTTTGCGGGACTTTATTTTATCGGAGATTATGCGGCAAAATTAACCGCAACAATCATTGAAAAGGTTAAACCTAATGTAAAATTATTAAATACATTAAAAAATTCGGACAAAGATGCTTCTTTATTCAAAAAAGCATGGAATTGGGTTAAAAACACAAGACTTAAATCTTCTGATGAAGTTGCGACCCCATTAGCAAAGAAAATGCGTTCAGTTTGCCAATTGAGTAACTTGGGCTTTTCTTTAATTTTACTTGGTATTATAATACCATTAACAACAAGAACAAAAACTAATAAAGTAAGGGAAAAAGAATTGCAAGACTTGGGATATGACAATAAAATGATTGCAAAATATTATGCCCCATCAACAACCCCAAATGTAGCTTTTAATTCAAAGTTTACATTACACTAGACGAAAAGGAAAAAACGTGAAAGTACAGATTACTAAACAAGGAAGTTTAGAACAAAGTTACCAAAGAAATACTGCCAAGACGAAATTTACAGGCGGATTTGTAGGATTATCTCAAGGCTTGAGTGCATTGAATAACAATCAGGCTTGGGGTGCTGTTTTTGTGGATTTAGCATCAATGGTTATTCCTCGTACAACAGTCGACTTTACAAGAGGGCCTGATGCAGGTTTAGAAACATTTAGACGTGAAGCTTCAGGTACAGCTAACCATTCATTAGTAGGTGTGTATGGATTTTTAGCGGCTTCTGCTTTATCAGGTGCTATGAACAAAAAATTCAATTTAAGATGCGATAAAATTTTTGCAGGTGCAGATACTGTAAATGAATTCGGCCGTGTTTGGCATAATCAAATTCATGATGATAAGGTTTCTGATAAAGTCGGTGCTTTCTTGGAAGATGTTTTGTCAGGCATTAAAGATGTAGATAAGGATACTCAAAAAGAAGTTGTAAAAGTCCTTAAAAATGAAATTAATAATGATGGAAAAGCCGTATTAAGTAAAGACAGCAAAAAATATTTAAAGACTTTACTTACGACGTCAACGGGAACGGAAACAAGTCTTGTTTATGATAAAGGTTTAAAACAAAAAATTATATTTACGGCAGATGAATTTTTAGAAAATACTTATTCATTAGTAAAAGCATTCAAAAAAGATAAAGTTGAAAATATTTTCAAAAATACAAAGAATATTTCAGAAAATGTATTTTTAAAATCAATTACTAATTTAAATAGAAACAAATCTTTATTAGGGTTGGGAATAGCTGCAGCAATTGGTTCTTGTGTCCAACCTTTGAACATGTATTTGACAAAATTAAAAACAGGAAGTGATGGATTTGTCGGTGTCGAAGGCAGAGAAGCTGATAAAAGCGGTAAATTTAAGCTTTTAAAAGGAGCTGTTGCAGGATTATTTACTGCAGGAGTTATAAAGACAATCGGCGACGGAAAGGTTAAAAACCTTGTTAAAAATCTTCAATTTCAAGGGCTTACTCCGACTATGAATCAATTTAAAATTGTATATGGTTTAACGATTGCCTCAAGATTTTTAGCGGCAAGGGATAAGAATGAATTGCGTGAAGCTACTATTAAAGATACTTTAGGATTTGCTAATTGGCTTATTTTAGGTAATTTTGTCAGTAAACTTGTCGCAAGAGGCTTAGACAAATCATTAGTTATTCCGCCTTCTGAGAAAAAAGGCTGGTTTAATTGGCTTACAAAATCAAACATAAAAACCAGAGAAGAAGTTTTATGTACAGCATTAAAAAAAGCAGGAATTTCTACTGTAAAAGATGGTAAGGCTCTTTCTTTTAAAGAAATGATGAGTGCATTGCCTAAGGCAACTTCTAAACTTACAAAATCAAGAATAAAATATTTGAATATAGCTCAACTTGCAGGATATGTTTATTCAGGATTAGTATTAGGTTTTGCTATTCCGAAGATTAATATCGCAATAACTAAAGCTACGGAAAAGAAAAAGGCTACAAACAAAGCACAAGATGTTTTAACGCCTTTTAATTCTGCGAATTATCAATTTATAGCAAATACTTCCAAAATAAAATTTGCGAGTAATAAATAGTTAACAAACTTGCCGTATATGATACTTTAAATTATTATAATTAGGTGGTAAAGTATTTAAGTACATTAGTGTGAGGCTTTTTATGAAAATCAAAGTATTTATTTTGTCATTGGCAATATTTTTGGGGCTTAATTCTTTTGCAGTTGTGCAAACAGTTCCTCAAACAAAACAAAATGCAAAACCTGTAACACAGGCACAAGTTATAAATTATACTCCTGTAAAGTCTTTAGATGTAGTTGCAAATCCATCTAAGTATTTGAATAAAAAGATTAAAATCAAGGCAAAATTCGATAAATTTTCTACTTTAGGTTTAGATTATTCAAAGGCAATGAGAAGTTCTGAAAAATACATTGGATTTCTTATAAAGAGAGATGATACAACGAATAACATTCCATTATCAGAAATGAAAATATTTATGAAACGAAGTGAAGCTGAAAAGTATATTGACTTGAATTCAGGAGATATTGTAGAATTTTCAGGAGAAGTTTTTTCAAATGCCTTGGGCGATGCTTGGATAGAAGTTGAGAAGTTTACTGTTTTGCAAAAGCAAGCAAAGAAAAGTAAGTAAAAAGAGGACTACAAATTGACTGAAAAGAAAGATGTATATTTAACCATACATGGGCATTTTTATCAGCCGCCCAGAGAAAATCCTTGGTTAGAAGCTATTGAAACGCAAGATAGTGCAACTCCTGCTCATGATTGGAATGAGAGAATAAATGAGGAATGTTATAATCCGAATTCCGTATCAAAGATAGTAGACAGCCATAATCGTATTTTAGATATGGTTAATAATTATGAATATATGAGTTTCAATTTCGGCCCGACATTATTATCTTGGATGGAAAACTTTGCACCGAATGCTTATGAAAGAATATTAAAAGCTGATTTAGAAAGTGTTTCGGAACATAACGGGCATGGAAATGCTATTGCACAGGTTTATAATCATATGATTATGCCATTGGCAAATTTGCAGGACAAAATTACGCAAACAGTTTGGGGAATAAAAGATTTTGAAACACGTTTCGGAAGAAAACCCGAAGGCATGTGGCTTGCAGAGACAGCGGTTGATGATGAAACTCTAAGAGTTTTGGTTGATAACGGCATTAAATATACAATTTTATCGCCTTATCAGGCTTTGAAAGTAAAAGAATTTAAAAATAAAGATTGGCAAGATGTAAGTTGGGGAAATATTGATCCGGCTAAGGCTTATCGATATTATATAAAGTCTGCTCCTGATAAATATATTGATTTATTTTTCTATGACGGAGCAATTTCAAAATCGGTTGCATTCGACGAATTGTTAAAAGACGGAAATAAGTTTATTAAAAGATTAAAAGAAGGTGTTTCTGAATTAAGAGATTACAGTCAATTGATAAATATTGCTACTGATGGGGAAAGTTACGGGCATCATACAAAATTCGGCGATATGGCTTTAGCTTATGTTTTAAAATTAAGGGCTAAAGATGAAGGGTTTATAATTACAAATTATGCAGAATATTTAGAAAAATATCCACCTGAAAATGAAGTTGATATTAAACAAGCTTCATCTTGGAGCTGTTTTCATGGAGTTGGAAGATGGTGTGATGATTGTGGTTGTTCAACAGGCGGACACCCCGGTTGGAACCAGAAATGGCGTAAGCCTTTAAGAAATGCTCTTGATTATTTGAGAGATGAATTAATTGTTATTTTTGAGAAAGAAGGCGATAAATATTATAATGATAATATTTGGAATGTTAGAAATAATTATATAGATTTAATTTTAGATAGAAGTACGCTTGCTTTTAAAAAGTTTAGAAAAGAATATCTTAAAGCTGATTTGGCAGAAGATGAGGTTGTAAAGGCTATTGAATTGTTGGAAATTCAACGGCAGGCAATGCTTATGTACACAAGTTGCGGTTGGTTTTTCTCTGAAATTTCCGGTATTGAAACCGTTCAGATTATGAAATACGCATCAAGAGCAATGCAACTTGCTAAATCATTTACAAAAAAAGATTTGGAAGAAGGCTTTTTAAATATTTTACAAGAAGCAAAAAGTAATATACCTGAATTTGGTACCGGAAGAGATATTTATGAAAACTTTGTAAAACCTTCTGTTATAACGATGAAACAAATTGCAACTTTATGGGCAATTACTTCTCTCTACCAAGATTTTGAAGATGAAGAAAATGTTTATTGTTATAAAGTTAAAAAAGAGGCTTATAAGAAGGTCGAGAAAGGCAATACAAATCTTGTAATTGCTCATATTGAAATAAAATCTCGTATTACTCAACAGCGTTCAAATTTGATGTTAGCTCTTATGCAGTATTCGGGCGGAGATTTTCATTGTGCTATCAGAGAATTTTCTGATGAAAATGAATATTCTAAGATTGAAAATGATTTGATTAATGTTTATCAAAAACAACCGTTTACTGAAATTATAAGGACTTTAGATGAATATTTCGGAAAAGAATATTTCACCTTAAAAAATATATTTATTGAAGAAAGACGTAAAATTCTTCAAATTTTATTAAAAGGAAAAATGAATAAGTTTTCGCAAATGTATCAAGACATGTATGATGAAGGAAAAAGTTCTATTTATTATATGAAATCTTTAGGGCTTAAAATTCCTGATGAATTTAAAATTTCGGCGAGTTATGCTTTAAGTAAAGAATTTAATGAAATGTTTTCTTCCGGCAAGGGATATTTTGATGAAAATATTATTCAAGGGGCATATGATGTTTTGGCGGAAGCAAAACAAATAGATATAGAGCTTGATAAAAAGAATACAAATTATATTTTCAGTCAGAAAATAACTCAAAATATAACAAAACTTGCACGTTCTATGGAAATTCATCAAGCAGAAGCCGTTATGGAATTGTTTGATATTATTGAACGATTGGAATTGAAGATAAATATTTCTGAAGCTCAAAGCATTTATTTTAATAAAATATTTTATGAATTAGCTGAAATTATTGATAATTTGAATTCCGCACCTAATGAGAATGATAAAAATTTTGTAATAGCTTTGTTAAATATCGGGATAAAACTTAATATTAATACTGATTTTTATAGAATGAAACTTGATAAAAATTTAGTGTTATAAGTCTTATTTTAGAGAATTTATGAATTCAATAATTTCTAAAGTTGAGTAATAGTCTTCTATTACGAAGAAGTTATGACCTGTTTTTTCTTCAATATATTTTAAGGTTTTTCCATCTAAAAAGTCATTAGAAAAGGCTTTTAACATTACGGAAGGGATTATTACCTTATCAGCTTTTTGGTCTTTAACACTTTTAATTAAATCATTTGACGTAATCAATCCGGCTACGGAAATTTTATCCCCCCAATAATTTGAATGTACATCAACGACTTCGCATTTAAGATTTTTTATTGTATTTAAAGTTGTGCAAATTCCTCTCATGACAGGTGCCGCAAGTCTTGAAGTTGCAAAGGTTATATGAAACGGATTTTTGATTTTTTTAGGTAATTTTGATTTATTTTCGTCAAAATCATCTAACAGAAGTCTTATTGCCCCAACTCCGTCTTCAAGTTGAGAATAGTTTCCGTAATAAGAGGATTGAGGAATTGGTTCTTTTGCAATCATAAAAAATTCATCGGAACAACAAATAATATTTTTTTTGAAAATTTTATTGAATTTATTTGTTATATCAATTGTTTCTTTTGCGATTTTTTCATCAACAGGTGTGATGATTTCTTTTCTGAATTTTGTAATTCCGACGGGAACAATTGCTACTGAAAGAATTATATTCTTGAATTTTTCCAAATCAGATAGAGTTTTTTCTAATTCTTTTCCGTCATTGTAATCAGGACATAAGACTATTTGTAAATGAATAGGAATTTCAGCTTTTTTAAGCCATTTTAATTGTTCAATTATTTTCCCTGCATTTTTATTATTAAGCATGTTTACTCTAAGTTCAGGGTTTGTCGTATGCAGTGAAATATATAAAGGGCCGAGTTTAAGCGTTTCAATTCTCTTTTTATCATCTTTGGATAAATTTGTAAGCGTGATGTATGTTCCTTGTAAGTATGAAAGCCTGTAATCATCGTCTTTTATATAAAGAGTATCTCTTAAACCTTCTGGTTGTTGGTCAACAAAACAGAAAATGCATTTATTTTGGCAACGTTTTATTTTGTCAAATACAGCACTTTCAAAGATTATTCCCAAATCATCGTCAAAATCTTTTTCAAGTTCGATTTCTTCAAGTTCGCCGTTTTTTTTCTTAATTAATAGGGTTAAGAATTCGCTCTTAATTAAAAATTTGTAATCAATTAAATCTTTAATTTTTTGATTATCAATAGATAAGATTTCATCTCCGGATTTAATTTTTAATTCTTCTGCTATGGAATTTTTTTCTATGTTACTGACTATTGCGGGCATTTATATTTCCTTTTCGAGAGCTTCAATTGTTGATATAAAATTTTTGTATTGGAGTAGTACATTGTCTACTACTATTTTCGTATAAAAATTTTCTTGATTTTTTTCTAAAATAATTTGGGCATCGTTTTTGAATTGAAGGGCTTTTGTCTTTAAATTTGTAAATAAAGTTTTTCTGTCGTCAGAAGAAAGTAGTTCTGAACATATAATTTTAATTTCGGCATTTGGAAAAAATTGTAATGGGTTATCGGAAAGGTCTTCTAACAGCAATTTATTAATATATTCATTTGAGGAATTGTTTAGAGAATAAAAACCGGTTAATTTTCCACCATCGGTCATAGTTTTTCTTGATGAAATATAATTCATTTCTTCAAGGCGGTCAAGGGCAGGTTTAATCGCACCAAAACTCGGATTTGTAAGACATTTGAAATTATCGGAAATAAATTTATGTATGCCGTACATTGAAAGTTCTTTTTTTGATAATATGTATAAAATCAATAATTCAATCATATATTTAAAAATAGCATAAAAAAGGTATTATTAAAATATTTTTGTGTAATAATGTAATGAGGTTTGATAAAGGATTTAAGCAAAAATGCAAACACTGGAAAAAAATCAAGATATAAATAGCATCGTAAAAGAAACAGATTTAAAACATATAGCAATAATTATGGACGGAAACCGCAGGTGGGCAAAAAAGAAGAATTTGCCATCAGCAATCGGACATAAAAAAGGGGTGGATTCTTTAAAAAATATTCTCAAGGCTTGTCATAAGTTTGGGGTAAAATATTTAACAGTGTACGCTTTTTCGACTGAAAATTGGAACAGAAAACAAGAAGAAGTCGATTTTTTAATGGAATTGCTTGCCAATACTATCAAAAATGAATTATCAGATTTGCATAAAAATCAAGTTAGAATAGAATTTATCGGGGATTTAAGCAAACTTAACGGAAGATTGCAGAAAATTTTACTTGATGCGGAAGAAAAAACAATGGAAAATAGTGGCGTAAATCTTCAAATCGCTTTTAATTACGGTTCAAGAGATGAAATATTGCATGCCACAAGAAAAATTGCTCAAAAAGTTCAGGCAGGTGAATTAAAGGCGGAAGATATTACGGAAGATACAATTTCTCATAATCTTTATACAAAATTGGTTCCGGATCCTGATTTATTAATCAGAACAGGTGGAGAAATGAGGGTTTCAAATTATTTATTGTGGCAGATTGCTTATACTGAAATCATTGTAACTCAAAAGTTTTGGCCTGAATTCGGCGAAAATGAATTAGCTGAAGCTATTTTAGATTTCAAATCAAGACAAAGAAGGTTTGGGGAGTAAATGTACCCGTTTAAGTTTGATAAAATAGTTTTTGCGACAGGCAATGAGCATAAATTGGAAGAAGTTCAAGCAATTGCAAAGTTAAATTCTTTTGATGTAAGTTTTGTAATGCCTGATAAAGGTTTTAATCCTGAAGAAAACGGAAAAACTTTTTATGAAAATGCGTTGATTAAAGCGAAAGAAGCAAATAAATTAACGGGAAAACCTTCACTTGCAGATGATAGTGGACTTTGTGTAGATTTTTTAAACGGAGCTCCGGGGCTTTATTCTGCACGTTATGCCGGCACTCAGAAAGAAAAAATTAAAAAACTTTTAGATGAATTAAAAGATGTTCCTTATGAAAAAAGAGGAGCAAAATTTGTTTGTGCGATGGTTTTATTGGATAAAGACGGGGAAAAAATTATTTCGGTTGAGGGTGAATGTAATGGAAAAATTATATTTGAACCGAAAGGCGAAGGCGGATTTGGATATGACCCTATTTTTGAAATAGACGGATATAATAAAACGATGTCAGAAGTTTCTGACACCGTTAAAAATTCTATATCACATCGAGCAAACGCTTTAAAAAAGGTTTTTACTTCCGACTAGTTTAATACATAACCGATTTTGCCTCTATTCGGGTTCTTTTGTGTACCTTCTTCATTATCCATTTCTTTTTTGGCAAGTTTAAAATCTTCAATGCCTATTTCTCTTTTGCCATTATTTTTAGCAATTCTGGCAGCTTTTTCAGAAGCTATATTAAGATCTTTTATTGAATTTTTATCAAATAAGTTTGCAACTTCTTCTAAGTTTGTCAATGATTTTAAAAATTCAGAAGCTTTGCTTTTGTCAAATAAATTATCTGCAATTATCGCCATTCTTTCTTCTTTATTTGGTAACGGTACATTGATTTGTTCTTCAAATCTAGATTTTATTTTGGGGTTTAAATTTTTATTGTCTTCAGCAGTAGCCAAGACAATTATATTAGGATTATCATTCATTAAATCTGAAATTTGAGCAATATTAATATTACTAATACCTTCAGCCTCTTGTATTGTATCTATGTTTTCCATTTGCAAAAGAACAGGAGTATCATTTTTTACAATAAAACTATCTATATATTGGAAGGCTTGGTTGAAAAATGCCGGGTTTGTTACAGCTACGGCAAGATTTAAATTAAACATAGGAATTTGAGTTTCATTTGCAATTGCTTCTATAATACGACTTTTACCGCAACCGCTCGGCCCGTGTAATAAAATTCCTTTTGGATATATTAATCCATATTCTTCAAGGTCTTTTTGTGCAGAAGCAGGATTTTGTGTCGTTGTAATAAGACAGTCATATAATTTCTTTTTAACATTACTATTAACAGTTACCTCGTCAAGATTTTTCGGAGAGTTGTTTTTAGGCACATACGGAGTGAGCAATTCAAGGCTTGATGAAGCATTATCATCTTCATTTGTATTTTCTCCTATTAAATTTAAAATTTGTGAACCCAATGCAAATTTACCTGATTTTTCAGGAAGTATACCTTTCTGAACTTCTTTATATCCTTGATTATAATAATGTTCTCCTTCTTTTTTTGCATAATTTAACTTAGGGTAAAGTTCTTCTATTTTTTCTGCCAATGCCGTCTTTACAGGAATTAATAAATCCCAAAGTTGATTTGTTTTTGAAGTTGACTGATTATTCTTGTTCAAAATGTCTATTTGGTCTTCAACACTATTGCAATATTTATTTAAATCAAGAATACGAGAGGCAATCGGAGCATCATCTTTTTTTAGCGTATTTTCAAGCTTTTCATTTAATTTTTTGTTATATCCGAATGTTAAATTTGTATTATTTATAGAATTTATTTTCAATTTCACGCCCCTTTTTTTGTTTCGCAGTATTCTAAAAATTATCAAAAATAAATTTGCTACTTGTTTATGATAAAATTAACATAAGTTAAAATAAGATATTTAAGGAGAGAAAAATTGAAAGAACAATATTATCCTCAAGGCGGAAAGACAGAATTTAAAGACAGTGAATTTATAACTCCAAATGAGAGTGATAAACCTAAATATTATGCACTTTCAATGTTTCCTTATCCGAGCGGTAAATTGCATATGGGACATGTAAGAAATTATACGATAACAGATGTGATTGCAAGATTTAAGAAGATGCAAGGGTTTAATGTTTTACACCCGATGGGTTGGGATAGTTTCGGGCTTCCTGCCGAAAACGCAGCTATGCAACATGGTGCAAATCCTGCTCAATGGACCGATGAAAATATTGCTTATATGACAAAACAGCTTAAAAAATTAGGTCTTTCTTATGATTGGAGCAGAGAAGTCGCAACCTGTAAAGAAGATTATTATAAATGGACGCAATGGCTTTTTATACAACTTTATAAAAAAGGTTTGGCTTATAAAAAAGAAGCAGCCGTTAATTGGTGCGAAAAATGTGCGACTGTTCTTGCAAATGAACAAGTTATTGATGGAAAATGCTGGCGTTGTGATAGTGTTGTTACCAAGAAAAATTTATCACAATGGTTTTTTAAAATAACAGATTATGCCGAAAGATTGTTGGAAGATTTGGATAAGCTTGAGGGTTGGGGTGATAACGTAAAAACTATGCAAGCTAATTGGATTGGCAAATCTGAGGGTGCAATTTTGAGATTTAAACTTGTGGATAGTGATTTGGAAATTCCTGTTTATACAACAAGACCTGATACTGTTTATGGAATTACTTATTTGGTGGTTGCTCCTGAATATAAGGATATAGATTTAATCACAGCTATTGAACAGAAAGAAGCCGTTTCTGCTTATAGAGAAAATGCTCGTAAAATGACAGAAATTGAAAGACTTTCAACGGAAAGAATTAAAACAGGAGTGCCTTTAGGCACTTATGCCATTAACCCTTTTACAGGCGAAAAATTTCCGCTTTGGACGGCAGATTATGCTCTTGCTGATTACGGAACAGGTGCTGTTATGGCGGTTCCAGCTCATGATGAAAGAGATTTTGCTTTTGCAAAAAAATATAATTTACCAATTAAAGAAGTTATTAAACCTTTTAATGAAGCTGAATCAAAATTGCCGAATGAAGCTTATACTGATGAAGGTATAATGACCAATTCTGCACAATTTGATGGAATTTGTAATAAAGAAGCTAAAAAGAAAATTACTGAATTTGCGATTGAAGGCGGATTTGGTGAATTTAAAACGCAATATCGTTTAAGAGATTGGTTGGTTTCAAGACAAAGATATTGGGGAGCCCCAATACCTATTGTTTATTGTGAAAAATGCGGAATTCAACCTGTTAAGGAAAGCGATTTGCCGGTTCGACTTCCTGAAGACGTAGATTTTTCTGTTGTAGGCAAATCGCCTATTTTGACAAGTAAAACTTTTCAAGAGGTAGTTTGCCCTGTTTGCGGAGGTCCTGCAAAGCGTGAAACTGATACCATGGATACATTTGTTTGTTCAAGTTGGTATTATATGCGTTATGCTGACCCTAAAAATACTGAAAAACCTTTTGACAAAGATTTAGTTGATAAATGGTTACCTGTCGATCAATATGTCGGCGGAATTGAACACGCTATTTTGCACTTGCTTTATTCAAGATTTTTTACGAAGGCTTTGAAAGATTTAGGGCTTCTAAGTTTTGACGAACCTTTCAAAAACCTTTTAACGCAAGGAATGGTTTTAAAAGACGGTTCTAAAATGTCAAAATCAAAAGGAAATACAGTCGACCCTGATGAAATTTTTGAAAATTACGGAGCTGATACTGCAAGATTGTTTATTTTATCAGACAGTCCTCCGGCACGTGATTTCGATTGGTCAGATGCAGGCGTGGAAGGTTGTTATAAATTTTTAAGCAGAGTTTGGCGACTTTTCTCAACAAATTTTGATAAAATTTCTTTAAATTATGAATTACCTCAAAATCTTTCAAAAATTAATGAAGATTTGATAAGGTTTACCCATATAATTATTAAAGGAATTACGCAAGATATTGCCAATGAATTTCAATTTAATACTGTAATTTCAAAATATCGTGAGCTTACAAATGCGATTTATGATTGGACTGTTAAGGCACAATGGAAGGAAGAAGATAAGGCTACATTTAGCTTTGCAGCTATTTCTTTGTTAAAATTAATGTCGCCTGTTGCAGTATTTTTGACCGAAGAAATTTGGGAAGAATTGGGTGCTGAAAATTCAATTCATGATGAAAAATGGTGCGAATACGATGAAAATTTGGCAAAAATGAGTTATTTAACTCTTGTTGTGCAAGTCAACGGAAAAATTAAAGATAAAATTGAAGTTGATGAAGCCTTGTCTGATGAAGAATTAAAACAAATTGCACTTAACACTGATAAAATTAAGGAAATTATTGCAAGCAAAGAAATCGTTAAAACGATAGTCGTTCCGAAAAAATTGGTTAATATTGTGGTAAAAGGTTAATTAACAGATAAAACAGGCTTTCTGCCGCAAGATTTGTCTTCGTCGCAGAAACCTAAGCGTTCGCATTTCGGAACTAGGTAAGGTTTTAGCCAAGCTTCTTCTTTAATAAGTTCTTCGCACATTTTTTTGACAAGTGTTCTGATTTCATATTGAGCTCTTGTGCAAAGTCTTAAATTTGCTATGTGAATTAGTTCTCTTAAGTTAAGACTTGCAACCATTGAAGTTGCACATGCGTTTGGAAGTACAAAACGAGCATCTTCTGCGGGAATGCCTGCTTCTGTAAATTCTAAATATTTATCAGAAATTTCACTCATAAATTTTTCAAATTTTTCTTTTAATTCCGGATTTTTTTCAATTGTAGGCGGAATTAAATAATCAAATTGACCTTTTTCTTTAACATATCTTTGAGATTTTTGAGAGAAAGACATATGTCTGTGTCTTACGAGCTGGTGGGTGCATGCTCTTGAAACATTTGATATTGCAAATGATACTTGAATATGTTCGATTGTGGAATAATGTCCTGAGCCTATAACTCTTTCAATAAGTTTAAGCATTTTTTCTTCATCGGTTGCATTTTCATAAATATCAATAGGATAATCAGCACTGTAACAGGTTCTGCAAGCAGTATAAATCGTTTTTAACATATTATCCGGTTTTGAAATTAAACTTACTACCGGTTCATTCTTATTCATAAATTCCCCCAATTAAAATATTAAATATTAAATATTAAAGCTTTTTCTGGTTCCTTCCTCATGGTACAACCCGCCACCACAAACCGTTTCCACAACTTTTAGTGCAAATTCTCTTGAAGCATCCATTTGATTTAGATAAAATTCTCTGTTTGAAAGGTGTTTTATTTTTATAATAGTATTTTGAGTTTTATCAGCCGGAATGAATAATGAGGCAATTTCTGCATCAAGAAGACAGCCAAAGTCATCATTTTTTTTATCTTTGATTAAATCATAATAATTTCCGGTAACAGCCATTATTCTGCCTGATGGAATCGGCAAATCGTTTTCTCTAAAAAGAGCTTGTGGCTGAAAATTGCATCTTGTTGTAAAACTTAATTGTCGCCAAAATATATTTAACACGACAATCGTTTTTTGAACATCTACTTCTAAAGATATTCCTTGTGTACTAACTCCTCTTGCTGCAAATGATTCTTTCAAACTTTCAGTTATTGTTTTCAAGTCATTAATCATTTTTTGAAAAACTTCATTTGTATTCATATTTGCATTTTGATAATCTAAAAATTGCTTATACATATGTGTTGATACCAAACTAATCCTCTCTTGAATAACAGAGGATTTACGCATAGATGTTTCCATATTATCAAAATTTTCGAAATTTACCAAAATTTACACTCTCGAGATATTACCCATAATACCATTTTATGAATAAAAATACTTTTATGTAAAGAATTTTAATCTTTTTTTTTACAATATTGAATACTTGATTAAGTTTATTTAAGTTTATTTAGATTATATTTATTATTTTAAGGCAATTTTTACAGAGAAAATGTTTTTATATAAATAAGGTAGTTAGGTTAGGTTTTTCATGACTTTTTCTGTAAATAACAATTTGAATAATAATTATTATAATAATCCACCTGTAAATATGCAGGGAATTGAAGATGAGAAAAAAAAGGCTGAAATGGCAGTTAAAAAGCAGGTTGCGTCAAATCCTGTTTCAAATAAAGTCGGAGAAGATTCCACAGACCCTAAAGCTTTATT
>CAYYAL010000023.1:13803-18058 GCA_964469445.1 uncultured Muribaculaceae bacterium | reverse complement strand
GAATTTTGTCCTGCATTAAAATTCCAAATAGAAGTACTAAAACCTGTAGAAGCTGCTGTCATATTTAAAGTTTGAGATGTAGTTAATCCGGTTACACCTGTCGCAGATGCATTATCTCCTACCGCATTCATGCCTGCATTTTTTTGACTGTCATAATAAATCTTTGCTAAAGTTAATCCTGAAGATTTTCCAATAATACCACCTACAAGCGAACCATTTGACGTAACTTTACCCGTCGAATAAGAGTCTTGCATATGGGCATGGGCATCATAACACAGACCTATAAAACCACCGGCATAAGTAGATGCAGGATCTACCACTGTTGCATTCACATCTCCTGTTGAATAAGAGTCTGAAATAGTGCTATTAGCAACGCTTCCAACCAAACCGCCGATACTACCGGTTTCTGTCAATGTAACGCCTCCTGTTGAGAAAGATTTTGAAATTGTACTGCTACTTGTACTGCTACTATCAATCATTCCGACTAAACCACCGATATCACCTGAAGTAAAATTCAAATCGCCGGTTGCATAACTTTCAAATACACGCCCACCAGATGATATTAGCCCTACCAAACCACCTCCGATTCCTGATATGGATTGAATATCAACCGTTGAATAACATCCTGTAATAGTTCCTCCGTTATTTTCCCCGACAAGTCCCCCAAGCTTTGTTTGGGAAGTCGCTTGAATATTTCCTGTCGAATAAGATGCTTTTACTCTTGCTCCTGATGAATTAATAATACCAACTAAAGCCCCGCAAGAGGATGTAGCAAGTATTTCAACATCTATTACCGCAACATTTCCAATAGTTACACTTCCGCTAGTTTTAGTTGCCAAAGTTGAACCTGAAGTTTTAAAATCTTCCAATGCAATATTTTCTACTGTTGCCCCACTTGCCAATGTATTAATCAATGTTTTTGTCCCATTTTTAATAGCATAACCGTTTCCGTTTAATTCATTTGAATAAGATGCGACTGTCGCGTATGAACTTGATAACGATATATCATTCATCAGCATAATTTTCTTATTTGAATTTAAAGCATCTTGTAATTCGCTTTCTGTCTTCACGACAGTATATCCTGCTGCCTCAGCCTGTGCTTCGGTCATTCTGTTAACAGTCTTCATCATTTTAACAGGCGAACCCAATACCGACACATCATTTATTTCACCTGATGATTGAAGTGTTTTTATTTTTTCTAATCTTTCGTCTACTTCATCTTGCAATTGACTTCTTTCAGTTGAAGTCAAATCGGATGAAGATGCCGCTTCAGTCAAAACTTTTATTTCTTTCAACAAGTTTTGTATTAAAGTTACATTATCTTTTGCAAGTTTCGTAAAATTAACACCTGTCTGTGCATTTTCCATAGCTGCATTTTTATCAAGAATTTCTTTATTTAATCCTTCCGAAATTGTATATAAAGCAGGAGAATCGGCTGATGAATTAACTTTAAACCCGCTTACTAATCGCTCCAGAGTTGTTTCTATTTTATTTGTAGCTTGCCCATAATTGTAATCAAGCACTTTGCTTATTACATCTGCACCTATTGTAATCATAATTTTTCACACATATCCTTTTTTGCATTTCAAATTAAGCCACGTTAGAACATGGCGAAATCCAAAATCCCTGTTGTTTGTAACCTCGCATTAAGAATGCAATTTATTTACACTCTCACAAGCAACTTAACGACATTTATGATTAATAACTTTATAAAAATTCATTCAAAGTTTACAATTTGTAATACTTTTTTAAAAAAAAGCAATTTTTGATTAAAAAAAAACTTTATAAATATAAGGTTAGTTTAAGTTCAATTTATATATTTTATTTTAAAGGTTAGTTAGATTAAATTAGTTTGAATTGTATCAAATCAATTTGGATTAGTTTAGGAATTAGGTTAGGTTATGGCAATAGGCAAAATTATTACAACTATATTCGGCAAAGGCAACAAATATGCAAATCCGATTTGGAATGCCATAAAATCCGGTACCAGAAACTATGGAAATTTTTGTTTCGGAACTCAAGCCGACGATATGAGTAAAATTTTAAGAGAAAATGTTAAAGCTCAAGGGCTGAATAATTTCGGCAAAAATTTTAAAAACGCATATAATACGACTAAACCTCCGGGAAAAGGGTTTAAGGAATGGTGTTCGCATACTTGGAATAAATCTTTAAGACCGAAAAGTTGGTCTAGAGATTGGAAAGCTGCATCTAGAAAAGATAGCAGAAATTGGGCAAATAAAGATGCTCGAAAATATGCAAAAGAATTAATGAAAGATAATAAACATTCAACATTTGAACAAGCATATAAACAAGCATTAAAGTCAAAACCGCTAAAAGATATAACAAAGCGAGGTTTTTTCTCAAAAGCTTGGGGAAAAATCAAACTTCCATTTAAAACTCTCGGCAAAAGAATGCCTTTAATAGGTAACGTCTTAATGATAGCTTTTGAATTACCGAATATTATATCGGCATTCCGACATGGCGATGAAAACGGAAAACATAAAATTTGGACAGGTATAAAAGAAATCGGCAAAGCCGCACTTAAAATCGGAGCATTTGCACTGGGTACGGTCGTGGGAACAGCAATTGGCGGCCCTTTAGGAGGTATTCTTGGAGGTTTAGCTCTAAACATGCTTGCTTGCAAATTGCTTCCGGGTCATAAAGAAAAACGGGAAGAACAAGCAGCTCAAGAACAAACAGCTCAAAATCCACAAGAACAAATGCAACAAGGTCAAAACCCTCAACAAAGTATGGTTGCAAACGAAGCATATAATCCAACAAATACAAATAATTCGGCAATAACTCCTGAAAATTATCAGCAATATTTAGCACAAAATACAAACGCAAGTCCAAATTCGGTTTGGAGCGGTCAAGGAAATTATCAAAATACAAGTACAAATAATAATCAGATGTGTGCATTTGATTTCGGCAATATGACTTCAAACTACGGAAACTACGGAAACTACGGAAACTACGGAAATTACGGAAGTTTCGATATGAATAACTCAAATAATTTCAGAATTCCGATAAGTCCGTTTACAACAGAAAATATGTCAACAAACATGATGCTGTATAATGCATAAAAAAGAACCAAATTAAAACTTTTTATAATAAACTTAAATGTAGTGTAACCTGCGGCTTAACCATAGCCGCTTTTTATTTTATTTGCATTTTATTGAACAAAAGACCTATTTTATTTGAATTTTTTTGTATTTTGTAATAGAATTATTATTCATAAAGTATAGCTGAGGGGATTTTTATTTATGGAAAAAAACATTCTTCTGTTCTTGGAAAATAAAACAGAAAAACTTATTAATAACATTGCATTTGGAATGAAATCTCATATCGGGTGGAAGGAAATAACTTTTAATGGTTTGAACATTTTATCAAGACGTTTGGGAAGCCATTTAATTGATATCGGAGTTAATAAAGGTGATAGAGTTGCGATTTTATCAGAATCAATGCCTGAATGGGGGGCAGCATTCTTTGCAAATGTTCTTGCAGGTGCAACGACTATTCCTCTTGATATAAAACTTACAATTTATGAACTTATTTCAATTCTACACGATTGCGAACCGAAAGTTTTATTAGTTTCAAGCCATTATTTAGATACAGCATTAAAACTTAAAGAACAAATCACTTCAATAGAAAATATTATTCTAATTGATGATAAAGGGGCAAATAAAGAATTTGTAAGCCTTTATACTATAGAAGACGGTGCCGATAAAAAATGGCGACACCGAGGCCCGAATAAAACTGCCCTTATAATTTATACTTCAGGAACAACGGGAAAACCTAAAGGCGTTGAAATTTCTTTCAAAAATATATTTGCTCAAGTTGAAGGCATCGGAGAAAGATTTCCGCTTAACACTGAAGACAGATTGCTTTCTATTTTACCTATGAACCATCTGTTTGAACTTACTGTCGGATTTTTAAGCTTCTTAAGTATGGGTACTTCAATTTATTATTCAAAAAGTTTAAAACCAAAAGATTTATTGGAAATTATTCAGGAAAAACAAATAACCTTTATGATGGTAGTACCTGCATTTTTAAAACTTTTAAAAACGAGTATTGAAACTCAAATTAATCAACTTCCACCGTTTAATAAAGCTGTATTTAACATTTGTTACAAAATTTGTACAGTTATAAAATCATATGCATTAAAAAAAATATTGTTCAAAAGTGTTCATAAACAATTGGGCGGGAAATTTAAAAGTTTCGTTTCAGGCGGGGCCCCTATGGATTTAAAAGTTGC
>CAYYAL010000023.1:4219-13703 GCA_964469445.1 uncultured Muribaculaceae bacterium | reverse complement strand
GAATTAAAAATATGATTGTGCTTTCCGGTGGGAAAAAAGTATTTCCTGAAGAAGTCGAAGCCGTTTTAGAAAAATGTCCTATGTTCGCAGAACTTTGTGTTTTTGGGGCTAAACGTGAAGGCGGACAAAAAGATGGTGCTGAAGATATCTTCGTAAAAATTGTTCCGACTGAAGAAATGATTAATAAATATCCTGATAACAAAGAGTTGGAAACTGTTATTAAGCAAGAAGTTAAGAAATTGTCTTTGCAATTATCAAACTTTAAACGCCCTACTAACATAATTGTTTCTAAAGAACCGCTTCCGAGAACTGCTACTCGCAAAGTTAAAAGGAATGAAGTTAAAAAAGAATTAGTTAACTGCTAATATATTTAAAAAGAGGGCGAAATTGATAAAATCAATTTCGCCCTCTTTAATTACAACCATTTTTTAATTCTAATTATCAAATATATCAACGAATTTAAATCCATTTGTTGTAAAAACTCCTTTATCGGTAATTTTTAATTCAGGGATTACCGGTAAAGACATAAAAGCTAAGGACATAAACGGATCAGAAACTGTGCAACCGATTTTTTTTGCGGCAGATTTTAATTCTTCGCTCTTTTGAATTACGAAATCAAAATCTTTATCAGAAATCAATCCTGCAATCGGAAGCGGTAATTTTGAAAGAACTTTTCCATTTTCCACGACAATTTTTCCGCCTTGAGATTTAACAATTTCTCTGGCTGCGACGAGCATATCTTCGTCATTTGTTCCGACAATAATTAAATTGTGCGAATCATGTGCTACGGTCGATGCAATAGCTCCTGATTTAAGCCCAAATCCTTTAACAAATCCTTTGCCGATATTTCCGCTTGCTCTGTGACGTTCTACAACAACTATTTTTAAAACGTCTTCTTCAAGATTGCTTTCAGCAAATTCGTTTTCGATTTTTACATTTCCGAGAATTTCTTTTGTCAAAAGTTGATGAGGAATAATTTCAATGGTTTTAACCTGTTTTTTATTATTTTTAACAGGAATTTTAAACGCATCATCTTCAAGCCAACCTACGTTTACAGAACCTCTTATAGAAGGAATTTCATAATCTGCAAGAGGAGCAGTAAGTTTTTCGTTTTCTGCAACAACAACTCCGCCTTTAAAAACCATTTTTGGTTTAAAGTTAACTAAATCAGGTAAAACCAAAAAATCTGCCTTATAGCCTGGGGCGATTGCACCCAAATTTTGAATTTTAAAATATTCAGCAGTGTTTAAACTTGCCATCTGAATTGCTTTTATAACCTCAACACCGGCTTTAACAGCAGTTGCAACCATTTGATTTATATGTTCAAGCAAATCTGCAGGGTGCCTGTCATCTGTTACGAACATAATTTTTCTTGTATTTTTTTCTAAAAGTACAGGCATTAAGGCATTCAAATCCTTTGCTGCGGTACCTTCTCTAACCATTATATACATACCTTGTCTTAATTTTTCAATTGCCTGCGGAGCGTCTGTGCATTCATGGTCAGAAGTTATTCCGCTTGCAATATATGCACATAAATCCTTATCAGACAGACAAGGTGCATGCCCATCAATACGCTTATTTTTGTTTTGTGCAAGTTTGAGTTTTGACATAACAGTTTTATCTAATTCCAAAACGCCTTGGAAATTCATCATTTCAGCAATTCCCAAAACCCAAGGGCTGTCAATTAAAAGAGATAAATCATAGCTGTTAAGTTCAAATCCTGAAGTTTCAAAAGGCGTCGCCGGAACGCAAGAAGGAAGCATCGTATAAACGTTCATTGGCAAACCTTCCACCGCTGCGTGCATAAAACTTATTCCATGTAATCCCAAAACATTTGATATTTCATGAGGGTCAATTATTACGGTAGTTGTGCCTGTCGGAACAACTGTTTTAGCAAATTCATTCGGCAAAAGCATTGAACTTTCTATATGAACGTGTCCGTCGATAAATGATGGAGATAAATAATTACCTTTTATATCAATTTCTTTTTCTCCATGATAATTATTCCCGACACCTGCGATTATTCCATCAACTACGGCAACATCTCCCTCGTGAATTTCTTCCGATAAAACATTTATTATCTTTGCATTTTTAATTACTAAATCTGCTTTTTCCTCTCCTCTGGCAACTTTTATAATTTTTTCACGCTTCTTCATAAATTCAAACCTCTTAAATCTTTTGATAAATTATAACATAAAGCTTTATTTAATACTTAAAAAGCCATAATATTGTTCGTTTAATGTTTTTAAAAATATTAAATAACGGATTATAACCCTTAAATTTCGGATTTAATTTTTTATATTTTTTCAAATAAGGCAAATATAACAAATTAAAAACTTTCTTTATATCGTAAGATTTAAGAGCTTCTAAATCCAAAGAATTATTGAGTAAAAATTTTAAATTATGAAAATGAAAGAAAATAAGTTCATCATTGTTAACAAAAATCTTTCCTTTTTTTTCTAAAATCTTATACTGTTGTAAAT
The DNA here is from genome assembly GCA_964469445.1 of uncultured Muribaculaceae bacterium. GTDB lineage: Bacteria > Cyanobacteriota > Vampirovibrionia > Gastranaerophilales > Gastranaerophilaceae > CAYYAL01. The sequence continues at coordinate 11,220 of CAYYAL010000023.1, read as the reverse complement.
TCCAAGGAGCAAGTCCTCCGCCCAAATTTTTAAGAGAATACACACAGTCAAATCGAGAAAGCCAATCATCAAGATATTTTTGATCGCCGAATTTCCCATCTTCTACTCTGTTATAACACCATTCTAAGCATCTTTCTCTCCACCAATTTAATACCTCTAACCCTTTTTCATTATTTTTAAAAGTAACAAATTGGACGCAATATTTTCCGCTTTTTTCGGCTTGATTATACTGTGAAGAATAACGATGTTCTGTAATTAAAACCGATTTGTTACCCATTTCCTCGAGTAAAATTTGTGGATTTGAATAAAAACATAAATCTGCATCAAGATAGGTGCAACTTTCTAAAGAAAAATGTTTAAGACAATATAAAATAACAGATGAAGTACAAGTCCAACAATATTCTCCTTTCGTTCTTGAAGATTTTACATTTAATAATTCCGTATCTTCAAACTCTTTTAAAGAAATTATCGTGATATTTTTATCATCAAGTTGTTTTAATTTTTTCAAACTTTCATCACAAAAAGCAAAAATATAAAGATGAAAATCGTCGCAATTTTTCTTCAGGCTTTCATACATCAAAAGCCCTTGTGGAAGATAGTTTATATCAAATAAAGTGCAAAAATTAAGCATTAAAACTCCACGAAATCTATTTTATAAATTATACCATACATTTAAACAAACGACTTCCTGATGTATGTTAAATTTTGCATTGTTATGATAATATTAATTTAAAAGTTAAATTATAGGAAATTTAGTATGTTTTTTAGAAAATCAAAATCAAAAGAAATCGATGTTTTATCTAATTTACCCGAATCAGTTATGATAATTGACGAAAATACAAATATAACTTGGGCAAATGACGGAGCTGTAAAATTATTCGGAATTACAAAAGCAAAACTTTTGAAATCAAGTTTAAATGATTTATTAGATAACGGATACCAAATTGCCAATCAATCAGTAAATGGTTCAAGTTCTTTTATTGCAAGAACAAAATGTTCAAGAGAACTTTTCGTCGAAATAAGAGCTCAAAAAGTCAATGACAATCTTGTTGTTTCAGCAAGAGATGTAACCTCTTCTCACCGAACCGTTACTAATATTCTTGTAGAACACGAAAGTTCTAAAAAAGTCAGTAAAGATAAAAATAATTTTCTTGTAAAACTTTCTAATGAATTAAAATCTCCAATTCATTCTATAATTGGATTTTCTCAAGCTATGATTGATGGTTTGGGCGGAGATATGTCTGAAAAACAAGAAAAATATGTGAGAATTATAAATAAAAATTCAAATGAATTATTATATTTAGTCGAAAAAATTATTGAATTATCAAAAAGTGAATCGGGTCTTTTTGACTATAATTTCCAAACCTTTGACAGCGTTAATGCAATCAAATCAATTTTAAGATTAAATGAACAAATTATAAAAGATAAAAATTTGACCGTTGAATTTGACATTGAAGAACTTAATAAAAAGGCTATATATTCTGATGAAGAAATTTTCAAATCTGTTATTCAAAATATTTTGGAAACATCAATAAAAGCTACTGATATCGGCTCTATAAATATAAAACTTTCTCACCCTGATTTTGAACTTGTTAAGACAAAGGGGTTGGAAATCAGAGATGATTTAACGGAAAATTCTTATATGTTAATAACTATTTCCGATACAGGAATAGGTTTGAATGAATTAGATTTGGAAGTGCTTTTTGACCCTTATTCACAACTTGATAAGACAAATAAGAAAAATATTTCGAGATCAATTGCAATAACTTCCGCAAGAAATTTTGTAAGATTTTTAAAAGGAATTCTTTGGGTTACATCAGAACCTATGCAGGGAACTCAATATAATTTATTAATTCCTATCGAAAAAGTTTAAATAAAAAGGATTCATAATGGCAAAAGTTATTTTAAAAAATATCAAAAAGGCTTATGACAAAAAAGTTATAATAGACGGAATTGATTTAGAAATTAAGGATAAAGAATTTTTAGTTCTTGTCGGGGCTTCAGGTTGCGGAAAATCAACAATATTAAGAATGATAGCGGGCTTAGAAGATATAACCGCAGGCGAATTATTTATTGACGATAAAAAAGTTAATGATATTCACCCAAAAGACAGGGATATCGCTTTTGTTTTCCAAAGTTATGCTCTTTATCCTCACATGAGCGTTTATGATAATATAGCCTTCGGCCTAAAAATGCGAAAATACCCTAAAGAAAAAATTGACGCAAAAGTTAAAGAAGCTGCAAAAATCCTTAATCTTGAAGAATTCTTAAACAGAAAGCCAAAACAGCTTTCAGGCGGGCAAAGGCAGCGTGTAGCCTTAGGTAGAGCAATCGTGCGAGAGCCTAAAGTTTTCCTTATGGACGAACCTTTATCAAATCTTGATGCAAAACTCCGTGTACAAATGCGGTCAGAAATCAAAAAATTGCATAAAAAGCTTGATACAACATTTATCTATGTAACACACGATCAAACAGAAGCTCTTACAATGGGCGATAGAATTGTCGTTTTGGATAAAGGAATTATTCAACAAATTGATAATCCTGATAACATATATAATGACCCTAAAAACACCTTTGTAGCAGGATTTATCGGCTCTCCTCCGATGAATTTCATTGATGTAAAAGATTTGCCTATAAAAAATGCACCTCAAGGTGATGTTCTTATAGGTATACGTCCTGAAAATATGATATCCGCAACTGGCGATACTAAAATTAATGTTAAAGTGGATATTTCAGAAATGCTCGGTAGTGAAAAAATAGCCTATTTTAAAATCGGCGACAGCAAATGTTCTGCTAAATTAGCAGGCGATTACATAATTGATGAAGACTTAATCTTAAATATAGACAGCAAAAAAGTTTTTTTCTTTAATAAAATTACAGGGGAAAGAATTTATCAATGAGTAACCAAATATCAGAAATTAAAGAATTAATAAAAAATGAAAATTTACCCGAAGCCATAAAACAACTCCAAGAAATATTAGGGGTAAATGAAAATAATACTGAAGCCTTAGAACTTTTAGGAACTGCTTATATTACATTAAATGATTACCAAAATGCAAAAAAAACATTTGAAACCGTAATTAAATATAAACCTGAAAATATCGATATATGGCTTCTTTTAGCAACAAGTTATGAAAATTTAGACGATTATTTATTAGCGGAAAATGCTTACAAAAAAGCAATCGAACTTGATGATAAAAATTCAGAACCATATAAAGCACTTTGCCTTTTATATTTAAAAATTAAAAAACCTGAAAAAACAATTGAAATAGGTGAAAAAGCTATTAAAATATGCACTGATGACTATTTGATTTATTATCTCATAGGAACTGCCTTAATGTCTTTAGCTAATTTGAAAGAAAGTATAGAATATTTTGAAAAAGCACTGGAATTAAATCCAAAACATTCACAACTTTGCAATAATTTAGGGACAGTTTATCTTACATTAAAAGACTATGAAAAAGCTTATGATTATTATATAAAATCGACTGAAATAGAACCTGATAATTCAATCACTTATTACAATATAGGTTCAATTTTACAAATACAAAAAAAATATAAACAATCTTACGAATTTTTTGAAAAAGCTTATAGTCTTGAACCTATAGAATATTATTTAACTTCTTACGCTGTATCGGCATTTAAAGCACAAGATTATAAAAAAGCTTTGGATTTATATATGAAACTTGCATCAATATATCCGCAAAAAGATTCTTATTTGTACAATGTAGCTTCATGCTACGAGCTTTTAGAAAATTATGCTCAAGCAATAAAAATTTTAGAAACATTGGTTATTTTAAATCCGAAATCATTAAAAATATGCCATAAATTAGCAAATATTCAAAATAAAGTCGGAAATTATCAGAAGGCAAAATCCATTTATGAGGCAATGGTTGCACAGCATACTGTTGATTGCGAAATATATTATGAATATGCAATAACCGCTTACAAAACAAATGATTGTGATACGGCTGAAAAAATTCTTAAAAAAGTTATAGAACTTGAACCGAAACATGCAAATGCACACAAAGATTTGGCTGTTATTTATTTAGATAAAAGATTGTTTGATTACGCAAAAGACGAACTTCTACAAGCAATAAAAATTGACCCTGAAAATTTAGAAATTGTATTTGAATATGCCAATTTTTTGTTTGCAACATCTGAATTTGAAGAAGCAGAAAAATATTTTAACAAAGTTCTTAAAAAAGAGAAAAAGTCTGAAACATTATTGTTCAGTGCATTAAATTTGGTTTCATTAAATAAAATACCAAAAGCATTAGAACAAATTTCAGAAGCTTTGGCGTTAAAACCTTATGATTATAATATTGTTTTTAATGCAGGAAGAATTAATTATTTGGCAAAAGATTTTGAAACGGCAAAATTTTTAACAGTAAAAGCGATTGAACTAAACGATAATCCCGAAGTAAAAAATTTACTCGGACTTATTTATTTTGAATTAGAAGACTATGAACAAGCTTCAAATATATTTGAAACGATGTTATCGACAAATGCTTACAACTTAAATGTTATGCTTAATTGTGCAAGATGTTATGAAAAAATGAATGATATACCGCTTGCTAAATCAAAATTATATCAAATATTAGATGTTTTTCCTGATTACGAGGAAGCGAAAGAAATGCTGGACAGATTATAAGGAGATTTTTATGATTACTGATTTTAAAGAATATTTAATAAAAAAAGATGCTCAAAAAAGAATAAATGATTTTGCAAAAAAATATGACGGCAAAAATATAGCACTTTATGGAGCAGGGTTATTTTGTTCAGATTTAATCAGAAACTATGATTTAAGCAAGCTTAACATTGTAGGGATTGCTGATATAAAATTTCAAGAAGATTTTGAAGGGGATTTTTACGGATATAAAAAATTCACCCCTGACGACCTCTTAGAACAAGATATTGAAGCTGTTCTTATAACTGTTTATGATGACAAAAATATAAAAATCGAATTAAAAGAGTTGTTAGACGACAAAGATAGACCTAAAATCGAAATTGAATCTCTCATAAAAATGAATATAATTGATTACATAAAATTCGTTTTTACAAACAATTAAAATACATCAGTTTTAATAGGGCTTTTAAATTTAGTGATATTGCCTTGGAACAATAAGTCAAAACTTCCGACAGGGCCGTTTCTGTGTTTTGCAATAATTATTTCAGATTTACCTTCTTTACCGGTAGCTTTAGGAACATCATCACCTGCTTCGCCTTTACTGTAATAATCTTCACGATAAATAAACATGACGATATCAGCGTCTTGTTCAATCGCACCTGATTCTCTTAAATCAGAAAGCATAGGACGTTTATCCCCTCTTTCTTCAACTTTTCTTGATAATTGAGAAAGTGCAATAACAGGAATATTTAATTCTCTGGCAAGGGTTTTTAATCCTCTTGAAATTGTAGAAACAGCTTGAAAGCGTTCTTCTTTTCCTGTAGATTCAATCAATTGAAGATAGTCGACGATAATAAGTCCCAACCCATTTTCAACCATAGCTAATCGACGAGCTTTTGCACGAATATCAGTTAAGGTAACCCCTGCGGAATCATCAATATAAATAGGAGCGTCTGCAAAATCATTCATCGCACCTGCAAGTTTTTCCCAATCCTTGCTTTGCATATGTCCGCTTTTAAGTCGTTGTGTGTCAACTTCCGCTTCAGAACACAACATTCTTTGAACAAGTTGTTCCTTTGACATTTCAAGAGAAAAAACGGCAACAGGAACTTTTGAGCGAATTGCAACATTTTGAGCAATGTTAAGAGCAAGTGCTGTTTTACCCATTGAAGGACGTGCCGCAAGTATTATCAAATCAGATTTTTGCAAGCCACTTGTTAAAGTATTAAAATCGTAAAATCCTGTATCAATACCTGTTAATTCATCTCTGTGATTATATCTGTACTCAATTTTTTCATAAGTGTCCAAAACCAAATCTTTAACTTGAATTAAATCAGTCGTGGTTTTTTTTGAAGATATATCAAAAATTAAACGCTCTGCATTATCAAGTGAAGAGTCAATACTTTCTAATTCATAACCTAAACTTACAATCTCAGAACCGGCATTAATCAACGCTCTTTTGATGGCTTTTTCTTGAATTATTTTAGCATAATACACGATATTAGCAGAAGTTATAGCATTATAACTTAATTCATTGATAAATTCTCTACCGCCGACAAGTTCCAATTTTGACATATAACTAAGTTCTTCGGAAACAGAAATTATATCAATTTTTTCATTTTTATTAAATAATTTAAGCATGACTTCATAAATATATTGATGTGCAGGCTTATAAAAACTTTTTGGTTCTCTTATTATTTCAATAATTTTACTGATAGATTCGGGATTAACAAAAATTGCACCTAAAACAGCTTCTTCCGCATCAATGTTTTGTGGCATAATCCTCATTTTATCTTCTTTAACTGCAGATACCATTCTTTCCTCTTTCTTCCGAATAAGTTTTATTTAAATATTATAAATTAAGAAAACTATTTTTTAAAGGCAAATTGAACAAATGTTGCGAGATTTTTTTTGAACAAATATTTTAATTTTTTAAAATGCTAAAATATTTTCCAATTTTGTCATTATTTCGTTCTGATTTTCTTCCGTTATTTTTAATAACTGCTTATTTTCCTCTGTTAAATTAGGAATAAATTTATACTTCAAAACAGTTGCAAAATTTTTAATTATTTTTTTTGAAGACGAAGTCGAAAACTTTAATGGATTTACTTGTTCTCTTGCTGAACTATTGAAAACATAATCAAGAGTACAAACCAATCCCGTACGTTTAACCCCTTCTTTACAACCCATATAAAAAGGAGCTTCTCCATTTTTATTATTTATCGTATCAAAAAAATTCCTCATTTCTTGAACGACTTTATTTTGCGTTTTTTTATCAACAAATGAATAAAAATCTTCTTCGTCTATAATATCTTCAAAAAATTGTTTGTAATTCAAACCGCTGTCTTTAACCAGATTTTTATATTTTTCA
>CAYYAL010000023.1:2702-4119 GCA_964469445.1 uncultured Muribaculaceae bacterium | reverse complement strand
AAAAAATAATCAATATTGAAATAATTTCTTTAAAGCATATTATAAAAGATATAGATTTAACGGAGCCGAAATGAATAATTTTGAAAATCAAATTATTGAAACACTTATTGATTTAAAAGAAAATTATTATGCTTCAGCAGTCAAATCAGAATTTGAAACAGAAGGAGCTTCATTTGAAGAAACTTTGTTCCTTAAATCGCTTGCCGATAAAGCTTCTCTTGATTTTTCAATTAAAATAGGCGGCTGCGGTGCTGTAAAAGAACTTTTTGAAGCAAAAAATATTGCTGCAAAAAATATTATCGCTCCTATGATAGAAACACCTTATGCCCTTCAAAAATTTCACCAATCAATAAATACTGTATTTAATGAATTTGAACAAAAAAATACAAACTTTTTTATAAATATTGAAACAATAACAGGATTTAGAAACTTTGATGAAATAATTAATTCCGAATATTTTGATATTATTTCAGGAATTGTTTTGGGAAGGCTTGATATGTCTTATTCAATCGGGTTATCGCGTAATGATGTAAATTCCAATCCGCTTTTTAACGTTGCAAAATCAATCATATCAAAATTAAAATCTTCTCAAAAAAAATTAATTATAGGTGGTGGAGTTTCTACAAGTTCAATTCCTTTTTTCAAAAATCTTGAACCGTTTTCAGCTTTTGAAACACGAAAAATAATTTTTAATTCCGATATTTTAAAAACTGATAAAACTGAATTAGCAATTAAAAAAGCCATCGAATTTGAACTTTTATGGCTTAATAATAAAAAAAATAATAAAACTGCTTCAAATGAAGATTTGAAAAGAATTTCCATGCTTGAACAAAATTGTGAATTTATCAAAAAATAAAAATAAACTAACAAATTTATTTTTTACTATTTTTTAAGTAAACATGAAAATTTCTGCAATACATACCCAAAATATTAATTTCACTTCTAATACCAGAGAGAAATATAAAACAATTGACAACCATGTTTCAAAAGAATTAGAATACAGAAATACTACAAGTTTCTTTCGAAATGATATAAATTGGAATAAATTTATATCATTTTTAGATAAAAAATATAAAAATGTCGATAAAGTAAATATTTATTGTGAAGCATGTTCTGACGGTTCAGAACCATTTTCTCTTGCAATGAAACTCATTTCCGACCTCGGCGAAGAAAAAGCTCAAAAATTTTTGCCGATAATCGCCAAAGATATTGACGAAGATATTATAAAACTTGCAAAATCAGGTTATATATACCATGAAAGAGGAGATTTTTTCAATACAGAATACAATACAAAAGATATTAACGATTTTTTAGATGTGGAAAAAAGAAGAAGAATATTTATCAAAGAATTGTATAGTGAAAAAAATGTCTACCCTATAAAAGACATCTTAAAAAATGCCGTTGTTTTTGATGTCGG
>CAYYAL010000023.1:0-2602 GCA_964469445.1 uncultured Muribaculaceae bacterium | reverse complement strand
TTACCGATTTCAACAGCTTTTTGAGCCATAGATTTTGTAATATTAATCAAAGCTAAGTTTGCCTCATAAGCTCTTTGTGCAAGCATCGCATCAGCCATATCAACCATCGGATTTACATTAGAACCTCTTATGTAACCGTTTGCATCAGCATCAGGGTGCCCCGGACGATAAATTTTATCAGCCAAAGTAGGATCTTCCACACAACCGTTAAAACTTACCCCGCCTTGCACATAAGGTAAATTTCCAACTCCGAAAACATCTTCTTTCATCGAATTCATTAATCCGTGAAAAGAAATATCTTCAACCGCATTTAACACAGGAATTCTTCTGACATAATTCGGAGTATCAACGTTTGCCATGTTCTTTGCATGAATATCAAGCCTTAATCCATGTGCCTTAAGTGCGTTTGAACCTATGTTCATTGATTCCATTATACTCATAATTTATTCCTTTTTATTTAATTATTTACCTACGTTAATTACTGTCCTCATTTGAGTAATTATATTTGACATTCTTCTTGTCGCCATTGAATAAAGAATTGAATTCTTTTGAATTAACATTAACTCATTTGCAGGGTCAATTTCTTCAAATTTTCTTTCTTCAATAACACCTGATGGCCCTAAAGTTTCAGAAAGCTTCGTTTCTAAAGGACTGTTCATACTGCCCAAATACTGACTGAATTCAATATCTTTTCTGACATAACCCGGAGTATCAATGTTTGCCAAGTTGGTACCCAAAGCCCTTTGTCTTTGCGAAATTAAATCCATCATTAAATTTGTTTTGCCCATTGAATCAAGCGGTGTAAACATTTTTCTAACCCTTCTTTTCTATATTAAAATTAACCTTGTCTTATATTTATTGACTTGTTGTACATACTATCAACTATTTTCATCATACGCATACTTGCAATCATTGAAGCATTTAATCTTAACATCTCAGAAACTTGTCCATACATATTAACGTTAGAGGTTTCAAGTGAATTAGATGCAAGTGATTTATGATTTTTCATTAAAATAGGACTTCCGGAATCTTCTGTTGCAACAAGTTTATTATTTTCTATCGAATTTAACCCTTCCGGATTATCAAATTTAAAGAGTGGAATATTACCTAATTTTTTTTCAGCAGAATCTGAATTGTCATAACAAACGACATCACCGTTTTCTTTTATTTGAACTTTATAAGCACCTGCAGGGACTTTAATTCCATTACCGACAAGCCACTCATCGTTAGTCATTAAATAACCGTCTTTTCCGACTTTAAGAGAACCGTCTCTTGTATAAGCAATTTCTCCTTGAGGAGAAACAACTGACATAAATCCTGCACCGTTAATTGCAACATCATAAGGATTTCCTGTTATTCTAAAGGAACCTTGAGTATTAAAATCAGATCTGACAGCACCCGTAAGATATCCGTCTTCTTTTAACATTTGTTCAAATCTTACGTCCTTATAACCTGTTGTATTAACATTTGAAAGATTATTTGCGACATAACCTAATTTTTCAAATTGCATTGTCGTATTATTTATACTTCTTCTAAACATTGATTGCATATTGTACATAATCAATTATCCTTTCGATTAAACCGTACCAAGTTGTTGAATTGCTTTTGACAAATTCTGACTTTGAATCATAAACATTTGTCTGTTTGCTTCAAAATTTCTTATATAAGGTGCCATATTTAAAAATTCATTCTGTAATGACACGTTAGAATATTCGTTATAACCTTGTTTAACATCAGGTTTTGCGATTAAAACCCCGTTTGTATCGACAATACCTAAAGTTGCGACATATTCAAGCTTATTTGTCTTGTCATTAAAAACACTTAAATCACCTTTTCTGTTTATAACAAAGCCGTCCAATTTACTCGGAACAACTGCGGATTTAATAGGAACACCTGTATTAGAAAGAACTCTGGCATTATCCAAAGTTAAAAGATTTCCGTCTTTATCCACCTTAAACCTTCCATCACGAGTAATTTTAGTTCCTTCATCAGATACAGCTGTAAAATAACCTTTGCTAGCAAGTGCCAAATCTAAAGGATTTGATGATTCACAAATTCTACCTACTTGATCATCAATAGCAGTCGACAAACCATGCACCCCGATGTATTCTGTAAAAGAAGATACGACAGGATCTTTTCTTTGATATCCTATTTTATCAAATCCTGTAACATTATCATTAGAAATTGATATCAACTCGCTTTGGACATGCATTGCCCTAAGAGAAGATGTTATACCGTTTTCTGTAAACCTTATACCGCCATTAATTTTCATACTGTAACCCTTTTTCTTGAATATTCTGTTATAATATCGACCTTAAATTTAGTTTTATAAACTTACATAAGCTAAAAATCATACGGATAAATTAGATAAAATTAACGAATAATAAGTTCATCTGGCATGAATATAATGATTTTTTTTTAAAAGTCAATATTATAAATCAATAAAGACATGGGTTTAGAGGGGAAACGGAAAGAAACCGAGTATAAAAATGTTGACAAGATATTTTGACTTGATAAAATAAAGCTTATGCCGGTGTAGCTCAAAGGTAGAGCAACGGTTTTGTAAACCGTAGGTTGTAGGTTCAATTCCTATCACCGGCTA
>CAYYAL010000022.1:0-18442 GCA_964469445.1 uncultured Muribaculaceae bacterium | reverse complement strand
AGAAAACATGTTGATGATGTTATGAATAAAACTGATGTTTTAAAATTAATGGAATTAGTTCGTTCTCAAGACCCTACATTGGTAAACGATTTAGTCCCTGTTATAATTTCTACAAGTGATTTAAGAAAAATATTTGTAAATCTTATCAGAGAAAAAGTTTCTATAAAAGACGTAATATTTATTTTTGAACGACTTTGTGACTATGCAAGATTTTCTAAAGAACCTGATATTTTATCAGAAAGATTGAGAGCGGCTTTAGGAAGACAAATCTGCCTTTCAAATGTACAAGATGATAAAGTTTTATATGCACTGACTCTTTCCCCTGAGTGGGAAAAAACACTTGATGACAGTTGTCAACGTACTGAATTAGGAACAATGTTTTTATTAAATCCAATGCAGGTTCAAGAATTGATTGAATCTACCGCAAATACATTGATGAATGCTCATCAAAATATCGGCAGACAACCTGTAATTTTATGTTCTCCGAGAATAAGACTCCCTCTTTATCAATTACTGGAAAGACATATCCCGACTATTGTCGTAATATCTTATTCTGAATTAATTACTGATATTAAAGTTGAAGCTGTTGATACTATCGGTGAAGCTTATATTGAAAATTACGGTGGATAAATTTGTTAGATTGAGGCTTGAAATATGAAAAAAATTTTAATTTTTCTTATAAATATTTATCAAAAAATTTCATCACTGACACCTTCTGTTTGTAGATTTACACCGACTTGTTCCGAATATACAAAACAAGCTATTGTAAAATACGGCATTTTTAAAGGCGGGTGGCTTGGAATAAAACGAATTTGTCGATGCCACCCTTTTAACAAAGGTGGTTACGACCCTGTTCCATAATCAATTCGTCTATAATTCTACTTATATTTAGAACCTTATTTATTTGATTATCTTCAATTATTTTTATAATATATTCTTTACTGTTTGTCGAAATATCTGTCTGAAAAGTTTTAAATTTTAAATACTCATCAATATATAATCCCATTTTAAAATTTTGATAATTTATTATTATAACATTGTTAAATTCATCAGAGCTTAATCCAATACAATCTTTTAGATCTAAAATTGTTATAAATTCATCATTTAAGGATATTATTCCCAATATATTTTTATCCTTATTCGGAATTTTGGTTAATTTCGGGGATTTTACAATTTGTTGAATAAAGCTTGTTTTAATATAAAATATATTTCCTTTAATTTTGACTTCCAAAAAAGAATTAATATCAGTATTGGCAATTGCATATAATTTCTTTTCATTAAGTGTCTGTAAATTATTTTGTAATATTATTTTAGAAGCTTCCTCTTGCGGAAATAACATTTTTATATCAAATGCCTCAATAATATTATCCTTTTCCTTTGTTAAATTTGCAAAAGCGGAAATATTTATAGTATTAGCCTTATTATAAGTGTATTCTACAATTTTATTTTCAAAATCGGTTTGTATATTTTTGAGATTTTCCGAAGGAATATCAATAATATTGTTAATTTTATCAGCAATAATTCCGAAAATATTTTCATCTGTTTTTAGCATAATAATATAATTATTCGGAAGATATTTTTCAATTTTTTGTTTAAAGAAAAATCTCAAATCATAGATATTTATCGTCAAATTATTGTATTGAAGAAGCCCGATAACTCCAAAAGGTAATGTTTGCGGATAATTAAGAGTTGGTAATTTAATTATTTCAACTATACTATCACTTGGTAAAAGATATTCATTATCATTTAAGAAAAAACTCAAATAAGAAATTTTTTTATTAATTATTAACTTCTGCTTGTCCATCAAATATACTTTCTAAACGATTTCTACCGTTTTGTTTAGCAATATAAAGATTTTTATCTGCAATTTCGATAAACTCTTTAGGCGAAGACATTTCCGAATTTGTCATTGAAAGACCTATACTGATAGTTATATTTGCATTTTCATCATTGTATTGAAAATTATATTCAGCAATATAATTTCTAATTCTTTCAAGCGGAATTGAAGCCCCTTCAATATCGGTTTCAGTAAGAATTATAGCGATTTCTTCGCCACCGTATCTATAAATCATATCTGTTTTCCGCAAGTTATCTTTTAAAATTTTAGAAATTTCTTTTAAAGCATAATCGCCGAATTGATGTCCGTATTTATCATTAATCACCTTAAAATAATCAATGTCGACAATAGCTAAAGAAAGCTTACAAGGATATCGTTTTGCTCTTGCAAATTCTCTTTCAATATTAAAATCAAAATGTCTTCGATTATACAAACCTGTAAGCCCGTCTGTTATAGACATCAATTGATTTTTAGCATGAAGACGCTTTGTTTTAAAGATAAGCATAAGTTCGCTATACATAGTTTCATAAAAACTTACGTCTTCATATTTAGTTTCTTCTTCATTATAAAAACAAAGTCCGCCCAATAGTTTATTATCATAAATTATTGGAAGTATAAGCATTGATTTAAATTGATTAATAGAAGCTATTTCATCTAAAGTATTATACTTTTCTGTATTAATATGATGACAAGTTTCATTAATATTAAATCCGATGCTCATTGATTGAAAAAATATTCTTTTAACATTTTCAATCACTTCTTCTGATATCTTTTTTTTATTTATAGCTAAATGTAAAGTATTCATTTCATTATCATCAGGACTTTTAAAAAATAGTCCTGCAATATTATAATCAATAAACGAATTCAATAATTCAAACATTTTATCTGTCAAAACTTTTTCCTGCGAAATATATTCGTTAAGATTACGAAATTCATTCAAAAGCATTGTATCCATAAGAAGTTTGTCTAAAATTTTGTTTATCTGATTATGTGCAGTATTTTCGTAAACATTTTGTTTAAGCAATTCATTTTTACAATTTTCATCAATAACATTCCACTCAAGTGTAAATTTAACAGCCTCAATAATTTCTTCGAAAGAAGCCGTTTTGGAAATGAATTTATCCGCACCTGATTTATCTGACCAGAATTGATCAATCTTCTTATCCAAAACAGTTAATAAAATTATAGGAATTGAGCCGGTAAGCGAATCATTTTTTAATAAACGACAAAGTTGATATCCGTTTAAATTAGGCATCATAACATCAGACATAATTAAATCCGGAGCAATTTCAAAAACTTTTTGATAAGCTTCACTTCCGTCGTTTGCCGTAAAAACTTCATAACCGACTTTTGAAAGTTGAATTTTCAAAACATCTCTTTGTGTAGCACTATCATCAACAAGTAGAATTTTCTTTCCCATTATTTGACCCATTTGAATACATATTGTAGTATAATAATTATACTATAAATTTTAAATAGTCAAAGGAGTTTACATGTTAAAAAATTTTTCAAAACGGTTTAAGATTAAATTGGCTTTAGATTTAATATTTTTAACCCTTTTTATATCAATATTATTTTTAAGCGTATTTTTCAACGAACTTTCATTAGCAATGGCATTTATCTTTATGATTGTTTTTGGAATTTTTTATCTTATTCAATATTTGATAACAGGAATGTGGGTTTATTTGGGAATAAACAAAACAAGGTTAGAAATACATGAATTATACGAAAATATAAAAAATGAATTTAAAAATAAGGTATTTGAACAAGTTGATTTTGTAAAAACTAAAAATGAAAATATTTTAAAATTACTGTCAGAAGAAAAGAATTTTATTAATGAAAATGCCCTATCCAGAAACGGAGTAAAACAAAAAATTCAATTTTTCTTAGAAAGTATATTGGAATTAAACCAACATATAGCACAGATTAAAAAAGACTTAATTACAGTAGAAGATTTAGTTGAGCATACGAATATTTTAGCATTAAATGCTACTGTTGAAGCCGCAAGAGCAGGCGAATACGGAAAAGGTTTCGGCGTTGTTTCTAACGAAATGAGAAACCTTATCAGTGATGCAAAAAACGTTATTTTAAAAACAAGTCAATTTATCGGTGATGTTCAGGAAATTTCTTCTTCGGAATTGAATGCTATAAATGAAATTATTGAAAAAATTAATGTTGAAGTAAATACTTCTGATAAAGTTATGGAAAGTTTAGAAAAATTATTAGAATTTTCTTCTCAAATATCAGAAACGATTTTACAATATTCTTTTGATAGTAATAAAATGATAGAAAATTTATCTGAAAGTGTTGTTAGTAGTAAGGTTTTATAATGGATTTTTCACAAAATGAATTTGATGAAATTTTGAAAGTTTTTTCAAATGAAGCTGATGAAATAATTCAGCGTTTGAATGAAAATCTTTCGATGTTAGAACAATATCCGAATAATCCTGATTTAGCTTTAAGTATATTCAGAGATGCACACAGTTTAAAAGGTGCGGCAAGAATGGTTGGATTTAATAATATCCAAACCATTGCACATAAATTTGAAGATGTTTTAAGTGCTGTCAATGAAGAACAAATTGTGCTTAATGACGGTATTTTCCGAGTTTTATATCAAACAGTTGATTTTTTATCTGAAATTATTCATAATTCTGTACTTGAAAAAAGAGAATTTTATACCGAAGGAATTATTTCCACGATAAATATTTTAGAAAATATTATTTCTAAAAATGAAAAACCGGAAATTTCCCCAACTGATTTAATTAACGAAATGAAAGATATTCCTGTAAAACAAGATGATTTGGCAAGTTCTTTTTTCGATACGATAAATGTCGACTTTATACAAAAAGAAATCGCATCTGAACTTAATAACCTCGGTTACTTAAATAAATATACAGAATTTTTACATTCTTTTAACGCTACAAACGATGAAATTATCTTAAAAATAAAAAATAATATGGAAAAGATTGTCAATTTTGCTCAAGAGCATTTTATTCAATTAGATAATGAAACATTGGATATTTTAGATAAAAGCGTAGATGTTTGTACTTCGGAAGATTTAGTTAATGACAAAGAGCTTATTTTACAACGTTTAGATGTAATTCATCAGATTTTAGAATTAAATTTTACACAAAATTCATTATCGCAAAATCCTTATGATACGGGTCAAATTAAAACATTGAGAGTTGACGTTGCAAAATTAGATAAATTATTAGCACAAATCAATGAACTTAAAATTCAAAAAATAAAAAATAAAAGATTTTTATCAGAACTTAAAATTATAAATACAGATTTAAAAGATTGGCAGTTTAAATCAAAAAAAATTTCCTCTTATCTGGGCGGGCCGATAAATAAAGCCGAAATTAAAGAGCTTATATCTAAAAATGAAATGGTTTTACAAAATGTTGTAGATAATATTTCTCATTTAATTGAAAATATAAAAGAAACAGAAGTAAAATCTTCATATTTAATTGATGATTTAGTAGATATGTCCAAGAATTTAAGAGTTTTACCGATTGCAACGATGTTCCATTTATTCAGTAGAATGGTTAGGGATATTGCTTTAGAAAAAGGGAAACAAATCAATCTTGAAATAATCGGAAGCGACACTCGCGTTGATAAAAATATAATAGAAGATTTAAAAACACCTATTGTTCATATAATAAGAAATGCTATTGACCATGGAATAGAAACTCCTCAAAGACGAGAAGAATTAGGAAAATCTCCTGAAGGAAAAATAATTTTAAAAGCTACGCATTTAGATAACACTGTTATAATTGAGATAATTGATGACGGTTCCGGACTTAATATCGAAAAAATAAAAAATAAAGCCCTTCATTCAGGTTTTCTAACAAAAGATGAACTTGAAAACATGACGGAAGAAGACATTTTTAATGTAATTTTTTACCCTGGATTTTCGACAGGAGAAGAAATAACAAGTCTTTCAGGACGAGGCATCGGACTTGATATTGTTAAATCAAAAATTGCTCATTTGAATGGAACGGTAAATGTTTATTCCGAAGCAAATCGTGGTTGTTGTATAAAAATTGAAATTCCTGTTTCTATGGCGACAATAAACGCTTTGGTTGTCCGCTCAGCAGGACAATATTTTGCAATCCCTTTATCCTCAATTATCACTCTAAAATGGTTTGACACACTTTCAGAACAAGAAAAAAATCAAAACTGTTTAATCTTCAATGATAATATTGCAGATATTTTTGATTTAGATAACATTTTATCTTTAAAAAAAGATTTTTCTTCACAAAAACACAATGTAATTTTAGTTGTACAAGCCGAAAATAAAATTGTTGGGTTAAAAGTAGATAAAGTTATTGATGAAAGAGAAATTATTCAAAGAAAATTAGATTTTCCTCTCATCGGAACGCCTAATATATCAGGCATCACGACTTTATTATCAGGAGATACTTGTTTTATTTTAGATATGGAAGATATTGTAAAAAATTTAGAATTAAAATCACTTCCGCAAACACAATCAAACCAAATAATTTGTCAGCCGTTTAATTATAAAATTTTAATTGTTGATGATTCCAATACTATTTTGATAATGCTTAAAAATGTATTGGAAAGTTTTGGATATACCGTAGAAACGGCAATTAATCCTATTTTTGCTTTTGAAAAAATGCAGACTGAAAATTTTAATTTGATAATTTCTGATATAGAAATGCCTGAAATGAATGGATTTGAATTTCTAAAACAAATAAAAGAAGACGAAAATTATTCTTCAATCCCTGTTATAATCTTTACTTCGTTAAGAGGAAATGAAGATATTAATTATGCAATGACATTGGGAGCAGAATTATATTTAATTAAAGAAAACTTTAATAAAGTCGAATTTTTAAATTCGATTAGAAATATTTTAGAAAATAATCAATAAATTAATTTGTTATATAATACATAAAAAGGGTTAAAAAATGAGAGAAAATAGAAAAAACAATGAATTAAGACAAATAAAATTCACAAAAGATTTTACTAAAAATGCATTAGGCTCTGTTTTGGTAGAATTTGGCGAAACAAAAGTTATCACAACAGCCTCAGTCGATTATACAAAGCCAAAATGGATGAATAAAGAAGATTTAAGAGGTTGGGTAACGGCGGAATATTCACTACTTCCTTCTTCGACAAATACAAGATGCCAAAGAGAAAGAACAAAGATTTCCGGTAGAACTCAAGAAATCCAAAGGCTTATCGGAAGAAGTTTAAGGGCTTGCGTAGATTTGACCAAAATGCCGGACTTAACAATTACGATTGATGCCGATGTAATTCAAGCAGACGGCGGAACCAGAACTGCAAGTATCTGCGGTGGATTTTTGGCTTTAAAAATTGCTGTTGAAAAATTGCTTGCTTCAGAAGAATTAAAAGAAAATCCTATTATAGAGCCAATTGCAGCGATTTCTGCAGGAATTGTTGACGGAGATATCAGACTTGACTTAAATTATGAGGAAGATTCTTCAGCACAAGTCGATTCCAACATAGTTTTAACAAAAAGCGGTAAGATTATTGAATTTCAAACAACTGCAGAAGGGGACCCTTTTGAAGCTGAACAAATGATTGAAATTTTTAAACTTGCTAAATGTGGAATAAACGAAATAATTGAAAAATATGAATAATAAAAAAATTCTTATAATAAGACTGACTTCTTTGGGCGATGTGATTTTTACGCTGCCTTTAGCATCGACCTTAAATAAAAATGGTGCTGAGATTTCTTATTTAGTCGCTGAAAAAGGATTGGGCGTTATAAAAAATAATCCTATTATAAAAAATGTTCATTTTGTACCGCTTCAAAAATGGAGAAAAAACAAATTTTCTTTAAAAAATGTTATCGAATTTTGGCAATTAATAAAACAAATACGGGCTGGAAACTATGATATAGCAATTGATTGTCAACAGATGTTTAAAAGTTTATTTTTATTTTTATTTTGCGGAGCAAAGAGACGAATAACTTTTTCTGATGCAAGAGAATTTTCTAATTTGGCAGGAAATGAATTTGTAAAACCTAAATTCAAATTCAGAGATTATAATTATCATATTGTTGAGAGAAACCTCGATTTTGCAAGATATTTAGGCTGTAATGTTGAAAAAATAGAATTCAGTTTGCCTAATTCATCAAATGAGACGGTTAAAAAAGTTGACGATTTTATGAAAGGCTTGGACAATCAAAAACCTATTATCGTAATTTCACCGGCAACGACTTGGGAAAATAAACATTGGGCAATTGATAATTGGAAAAAACTTGTGGAAAGATTTAAGGACGAAGTTAATTTTGTTTTTACAGGTTGCGACAATGATAATTTTCTAATTAACGAAATATCACAAAATTGCGGATTAAATTTAGCAGGAAAAACAAATTTAGAAGAACTTATCGACGTTTTTTCAAGAGCAAATGCGGTGATAAGTCCTGATTCCGGCTCTGCACATTTAGCTTGGGCAAGTGGAAAACCTGCTGTAATAGGAATTTTCACCTGTACTCCTAATAAAAGATTTGCATGTTACGGTGAAGATAAATACATTTCTTTAATTGGAAATAATCCTTGTCAGCCTTGTTTCAAACGAAAATGCAAGTTCAAAGATAAGAAAAAAAATCTTTGTATGAATTATCCTACATATCAAGAGGTTATTGAAATTGTTGAAAAAATTATCAATAAATAATCTTTGGTTTTATTTTTTCTTATTCCTTATTTTTATTTTAGGAATAGGACTTCGCATAAAATTATTTATCTTAAATCCATCTTTATACCATGATGAGACTTCGCTTGCTTTAAATATTTTAAATAAAAATTATATGGATTTTTTTAAAGTTCTGGATTACGGACATGTAGCACCGCCTATATTTATGTGTTTAACAAAATTTATAACTGATATTTTTTCTATAAACGATTATACTTTAAGAATTTTACCTTTTATTTTCAGTATATTAAGCCTTCCACTTTTTTATATCGTTTCAAAAGATATTTTTAAAAATAAACCTGTTTTATTATTTATAAATTTAGCATTTATATTAAATCAACAGCTTTTATATTATTCAAATATTTTTAAACAATACTCTTCAGACGTCTTTTTTGTTTTGTTAACTGTCGTTTTATTTAATTTTTTAATCAAAGAAAGCTCTATTTTTAAACAATTTTTAATAAATTTGATATTAGCTTTGATGCTTTGGATTTCACAACCTGCGTTTATTTTTGTTTGTGCAGGATATTTTTATTTGTTTTTTAAATCTTTGAAAGAAAAAAAACTAAAAAAATATCTTATCTCAATAATTCCAATTATATTAATGTCAATCTTATTTTTATACTGGTATTTTAAATTTTTTACAAACACTTATAACGATGAATTTATGCATAGATATTGGGCAAATGATTTTATGAATATTTTCAACTTTTTCCCGCTCATTATAAAATATTTAAAATATATTTTTCAGCCAATAACTTATCTTTTAATGCCTTTTTTACTTTTCATAATGGGATTTTTCTTATCTATAAAAACTCAAAACCTGTATATAAAAATTTTGAATTTAGGTTTAATTTTTACGATTATTCTTTCATTTTGCAGAATTTATCCGTTTCACGAACGCTTAATTTTATATTTAATTCCTGTATTTTTAATAATTTGTTTTTTACCGTTAGAAAAATTTTTTGATAGAAAATATTCAAGAATTTTTATAATTATTTTGTTAATAGGAACTTTATTTAATCAAATTTGTACAAGTATAAATCTTTTCAAATTAAAAACAATGATTAAATTAGAAAACCCAAGAGGATTTATTCAATATATTTATAAAAATGCAAAACCAGAGGACATTATTTTTGTAAATTCACCTTCAAAATCAGAATTTTTATACTATTCGCATTTTTATAAAATAAAAAATAAAGTTATATTTGAAAATGATTTTTTATATAATCAAAATAATGCTGAAATAAGATTAAAAAATTCCGTTTCAAATTTTAAAAGCGGGGAAAAATACTGGCTGTTTATGCCTTTTGAATACAAACATAAACCGACAAGAAATGCCGTTTACTTATGGACCAAAAATAATTCCAAAAAAATAAAATTAATTGATTTAGTCGGTGGCCCGCTTTTGTATATATATGTGAAATAATTTAAAAAAAATATGAAAAAATAATTAAAAGTGTTGTATAATGTGAAGGTTATAGATTAGGAAGTTAAAACGTGGGTTTATTCGATTATTTAAAAGAGTTTCGAAATCAAATTAAAGAAGTTGAAAATAACATATACGAAAACAAACAAGACTATTTAGAAATCTATGAAAAAAACGTTCAACTGGAAAAAGAAATTGCTAAAAGAACAGAAGAATTAGATGTTGCAAATCAAAGAATGTTATCCTTACAGCACATTTGGGATATGATGAATTCATCAAAACCCCTCTCCAGCGTTTTAAATGCGATTGTAAAAAGTTTTCAGGGTGAAATTGGCTATATAAATAGTTGCATCATAAAATTAAATAAAGATGAAAAAGGAAACAAATACCTTTCAATAATTTCTTATGACAGTAGCGTTTTAGTTGAACGTATAAATTTAATGGGTGATATTTCGCTTCAAAGTATGAAACTTTCAATAAAACCTGACGACATTTTGTATAAGTCTTTAAAATCAAGGGAATTGAAACAAGTTATAGATATAAAAAAAGGGTTCAAAGAAGTTTTACCCGATTTAAGCGATACGGTTGTCGACAAAATTCTAAAAAATATTAGAACAAAATCTATTATGGTAATGCCTCTATTACCTCAACAAATGGAATTTGGTTGGTTATTAGTTTTTTCTACAAGAGAAGATACTTATGAATCAGAAATAAGATTTTTAAACCTCTTTGCAAAACAAGTCGAACTTGCGATTACAATTACAAACTTATTCCAAGTTGTCAAAAATCAAGCAGTAACAGATGGTTTAACCGGATTACATAACAGAAGATATTTTGAAGAATTTTTGCAAAAAGAAGTAATTCGTGCAAATCGTTTAAAACAAGCATTTACGATAATAAGTCTTGATTTAGACCATTTAAAGGAAATTAATGATAAATATGGGCATTCTTACGGAGATATCGCAATTACCGCTGTGGCAGATGTTTTAAAAGCCAATGCAAGAGCAATTGATGTCGTTTCAAGAATTGGTGGTGAAGAATTCAGTATAATTTTACCGAGTGTTGATTCCGCTGGTGGAATGATTGCTGCAGAAAGAATCAGAAAAGCTATCGAAAATACAAAATTAGATAAAATCGGCAAAATAACTGCAAGTATCGGAGTTGCAACCTTCTTTAAACATTCGGATAATGCCGATGAATTGTTGGAACTTGCTGATCAAGCGATGTACATGTCCAAAAGAAACGGAAGAAACAGAGTTACATTGGCAAAACCTATTTCCGAAATTTCTTGGCAAGATATTGCTTTCAATTCATTTATCGAAATTTTATCTAAACGAAAAATTCCTATTCCAAAAGATTTGGCTAAAAAATTAAGTAATAAATTAATTTTGACACAAGCAGCTGAAAAGGTTTCAATGGACAGCCTTTATTCTGTTGTAGATATTTTGGCAAGTACTTATAATCCTTTGATAGAAAAAGGTGTAACTAAATCAAAATTGTTATTGGCTACAAATTTAGCAAAACGTTTTGAATTTTCTAAAGAAGATTTAGATAAATTAAGAATAGCAATTTTACTTTATGATATCGGAAATACAATGGTGCCTCAAAATTTATTCCAAAAACAATCCAAATTAACGGAAGAAGAAATTAATAAAATACAGCAACACCCGATATTTGCTGCAAGAGAAATATTAAAACCTATAACTCAAATTCAAGATGTTATTCCGATTATTGAAAAACACCATGAAAATTGGGACGGAAGCGGTTATCCGAATAAAATTTCAGGCGAAGATATTCCTTTAGCTTCTCAAATTATTTTAATAACAGATGCTTATTTTGCATTGACTGCACCTCGTTCTTACAGACCGGCTCTAAGTCCTGAAGAAGCATTAAACACAATTAGAGAAGAAGCTGATAAAAAATGGAATTCCAGATTAGTCAGTGAATTTATTTCTTTGGTAAAAACAGAATTATAATCAAATAAAACTTTCCTCGGCTTAAAACCTAACCCCATTTGTGTTCATAATACATATCTAAAACAAGCGGAACCAAGAACGGCTGATTTAACTCCATAGCTTCTTGCACCAATTTTTTAACCTGTTCCAATTCTTCACTTTCGACTTCCAAAATAAGTTCGTCATGCACTTGCATAATCAATTTTGATTTTAGATTATTTTCAGATAATAATTCTTTAAGCTTAACCATCGCCATTTTAATCAAATCAGCCGCAGCACCTTGCAAAGGTTGGTTAATAGCAGCTCTTTGTGCAAATTCTTTTATCTGATGATTTGGACTTGCTAATTCATTCAATAAATATCTTTTTCTTCCATAAATCGTTTCTACATAACCATTTTCGTGTGCAAATTGTATTGTATTATTCATATATTCACGAATTTTCGGATAACTTGCAAAATATTTTTCAATAAACATTTCCGCTGCAAACGGAGCGATGGAAAGAGATTTCGCCAAACCATATTTTGATTGACCGTAAATAATCCCAAAATTTACCGCCTTTGCTTTTCTTCTCATATCTTCGGTAACGCCGTCAATCGGAACTTCAAAAACTTTTGAAGCTGTCAATGTATGAATATCTTCACCACTTTCAAATGCTTCTATTAAATTATCGTCTTTTGAAACATGTGCCAATAGCCTTAATTCAATTTGCGAATAATCCGCTGATAAAATATAATTTTCTCGATTTTCAGGAACAAAAGCATTTCTAATTTTATTTCCATCATCACTTCTGGTTGGAATATTCTGTAAATTAGGATTTGATGAAGATAATCTTCCTGTCATTGTTACCGTTTGATTATAACTTGTATGAATTCGATTATCACATCTTGAAATCAATAAAGGCAGTGCATCAGTGTAAGTCGATTTTAATTTTGAATATTTTCTATGCTGAAGCAAATATTCACAAATTTTATGTTCACCCACCAATTCTTCTAAAATATCAGCGCTTGTAGAATAAGCTGATTTGCCTCGTTTTTTCTTTTTTTGTGCGATTTCTAATTTGTCAAACAAAATTTCCCCGACTTGTTTCGGTGAATTTACATTAAATTTTTCACCGGCAATATCAAAAATATTTTCTTCCAACTCTTGAATTTTTATAGAAAATTCTTCGGAAAGCTCATTCAAATATTCTTCGTCAACAGAAACTCCGTCCCATTCCATATCTGCAAGCACTAATGCAGCAGGCGTTTCAATGTCATAAAGCAAATCTAATTCTTTTTCATCTAATTTATTTTGCCAATATTTTGTTAATTCCAAAGTTACATAAGCATCATTTGTCGCATAATCAGAAGCTTCTTCTATTCCGACATTTTCCATTGAAATCTGTTTTTTGCCTGAACCTATAAGTTCTTCAATTTCCTGCATCATATAACCCAAATTTTCCAAAGATTGAGTTTTTAAACCGTGTTTGCGAGAAGGGTCATTGATATAACTTGCAAGCATAGTGTCAAAAATAATTTCTTTGGTTAAAATTCCGTTATTTCGCAAAATATTATAATCAAATTTTGCATTTTGCATCGTCTTTTTAATTTTTTCATCTTCAAAAACAGGTTTTAAAGCACTTAAAACCTCTGCCAATTCAAGCTGTTCTCCAACCTGATGAAAAACAGGTATATAAAAAGATTTTGTTTTTATATCGGAATTCTCATTTATTTTAACCCTCGTACCTGCTGTATAATTTTCATTAAAAGCAATTGCAATTCCGACCAATTCTGCTTCTTTAATATCAAGCGATGTTGTTTCTGTATCAATTGAAATAAGCGTTTGTCTCTTTAAACTATTAACCAATTCTTGCAAATCTTCTTTTGTAATAACTGTTTTTTGCTCAAAATCTGCCTTTGATTGTTCATTTATTTGACTTTTAACTTCCTGTGAAAAAAGACTTAATTGAGGGGAAAACCCTTCGGATAATGGTTGTTGCATTGGCTCGGTTTCGGTTTCGACTTCTTCTTTTACCGTCAAAACCTTCTTATCTCTGGTAAATCCTGCTAAAATACTGTCAATATTTCTAATAAATCCGTAAAATTGAAGTCGTTTTAAAAATTCTGTAACCTTTGCTATATCAGGTAAATCCACCATTGTGCAATCAAAATCAAAATTAATATCGACGTCTTTTACAATAGTTGCAAGTTCATAACTTAATTCTGCGATTTCTTTACCTGCACAAATTCTTTCTCTAACCGCATTTTCAGGAATATTTTTACAATCTTCCAAAATCTCATCTAAATGCTTATAACGTGATAAAAGTTTTTGAGCCGTCTTTTCGCCAATTCCCTTAATTCCGGGAATATTATCAGAAGTATCGCCTCTTAATGCCTTATAATCAATAACCTGACTTGGCCAAACACCCAATTTCTCTCTAACTTTGTACCAATCATATTCAATTAATTCGCCCTTAGAAGGAATTAAAACCTTAACAAAACCTTCTCTGTCTACAAGTTGAAAACTATCTTGATCACCTGTTAAAATCAATGTTTTATGACCAAGTTTGGTTGCTTTATCGCAAATTGTCCCAATAACATCGTCAGCTTCATAACTTTCTTTTGTATAAATCGGAATATTAAAAGCTTTTAACCCTTCAAAAATCAATTCCATTTGCGAACGTAAGGTATCGGGCATCGTTTCTCGATTTGCCTTATATTCTGCATATCTTTCAACTCTGAAAGTTTGCCTTCCGACATCAAATGCAACTGCGATACAATCAGGTTTAATATCTTCATTTCTCAACAAATCGAAAACAGCCTTAAAAAAACCGTAAACAGCCCAAGTTGGTTGTTTATCAGTTGTTTTCATGCCTGTTCTTTCAAGTGCAAAAAATTGTCTGAACGCAAGTGCGTGTCCATCTATTAATATTAATGTTTTTCTTTCCATATTTCCAATTTATTTCTTATTATAATCTTTTAAATATTCACTCAAAGCCTTTTTCAAAGCATTTGGATTTGTATAATCTTTTCTTTCAAGTTTTATTCGTTTTTTATTTACAGGATTAATGATATAAACTGTCGGATAAACGTTAATTCTGTATTCTCTTACAACTTCTCTGTAATAATATTCTTCAACATTAACCGCCACAAAATCAAATTTATCTGTATAAATATTTTTTAAACTTCCGAAATATGAGTTCAAATCACGACAAGCACTACACCATGGAGCATAAAAAATTAAAACAAAAGGGTTCTTTCCAACTATTGCCTCTTCATATTCAACATTGGTAGAAAACATTCCTTCCGCACTTTTGGAAGTGTTTGGAAATATAAACGCAATAAATCCAAAAATAAAAAACAAAGCCAAAATATTAATTAAAGTTTTTTTCATTTATACCCCTTATTATTTAAGATTAATACAAAATCGAACCATTTTCAATTTTATAAATTTTAACTCCTTTTAAAAATTCTTCATCAAATAAAAGTGTGTCAATTGATGTTATAACAGTCTGAATACTTCCGTCAATTGTCTTTAAAAGGTAATTTTGTCTTAAATCATCAAGTTCTGCCAAAACATCATCAAGCAATAATATCGGAGCTTGCGAAGTTTTTTCCCTAACAATTTCCAATTCTGCAAGTTTCAACGACAAAACAACTGTCCGCTGTTGACCTTGTGATGCAAATTTCGTCGAATTCTGTCCGTTTATCTCAAATAAAATATCATCTCGATGAGGTCCGACTACTGCTTGAAACCGCCTTATTTCCTCTTCCTTTCTTGCCTGAAGCTCCGTCAAAAATTTCTGAGAAATCTGTTCAATTTCACAATCAATTTCATCTAAAAACGAACAATCATAACTTATTGATAGATTTTCCTTTTCACTTATTTGAAGATGTTTTTCTTTTGCTATTTTTTCAATTTCTTTCAAAAACTTTTTACGAAGATAAATTATATTACTTCCAGTAATTACTAATTGCTCATTATAAACATCAAACAATGTTTCATTAAATCCGTCTTTTAATAAATTATTTTTCTGAATACGAATTTTATTATATTTAGATAATCTTTCATCATAAGCAGGATAAATCTGAGAAATTGCAGTATCAAGCCAATTTCGTCTATCTTCAGGCGTTCCTCTTAATAACATCAAATCCGAAGATGCAAATAAAACCGTCTTTAAAACATGCTTAAACTCAGAAGGCCTTTTTGTTATAACCTTATTTAATTTCATAATTTTCTTTTTATCTTGCGATAATGCGTAATCCATTTCAATTTGAGTATTATTCTTTTCCAAAACAGCAGAAATTTCTAAAGAATTTTCACCGAATTTTATCAAATCGAAATTGTTAGAAGTTCTATTGCTTTTTAGATTTGAAAGATAATAAATGCTTTCAAGAATATTTGTCTTACCTTGTGCATTCTTACCGATAATGAGAATTTTAGAAGTCCCAAAATCAAATGAAACATCAGACAAATTTCTATAATTTTTTAAACCCAAACTTAATAATTTCATAAATTTGATTATACAATAAACTCTATGCACATTAACAATAAAATATTTGATTTACAAAAATTAATAAAATGCATTGTATTTTATGTGAAAAAACTTGAATTCGAGTTTTTTTCTGTTATCATAAGCTTATAGAGTTATTACACTAGGCTAAAGGTGGTGAAAAAGAAATGCCGGAAATCAAAGTAGGTGAAAACGAAAGTATCGAAAGTGCTTTAAGACGTTTTAAGAAAAAAATCCAAAAAGCAGGAATTTTATCTGAAGTTAAAAAACGTGAACGTTACGAAAAACCAAGCGTAAAAAGAAAAAGAAAATCTGAAAACGCTCGCAAACGTAAAGTATAAATAAAATTATCAAAGGGCGATTTTTTCGCCCTTTAAACTTTTAAAGGAGGTTAATATGCCTGTTTCTCCAATTGGCTCAACTCCAAATAATTCAGGAAGAGTACAAGTTAATTTAAATTTAGCAGCTTCAAGTAAAACTGATGCTAAGAATGTTTATTACTTAGCTCAAAGGCTTGGTTCTTCCAATTACAACCGCTACGGTTCAACTATGGAGTTTTATATTCCGACTGACCATTTTGATGATTTTAAATTAAATTTTAATGGAAAAGGCTTGGATTTTTATATTTAATTTAAAATAGCCATATAGACCTATATTTTTTAATTATTTTATCGCATTTACTTTTAAAAAAAAATCATTAAACTCTCAATATGAAAAGAGTTTTATTGATTGCTTTAACATATTTGTGCCTTAACCTGCCGTGTTTTTCAACGACATTACAAGCAGGTGTAAGCTATGATGTGCCGAGTGAATTTTATGGCACTTGGCGAGTTTATTCAAATTTAATAAAAACGAATTCGCCTGCCGATTTCAACAATTCAAGCAGCGATATTTGGGTTTTAAGCTTAAATAATAATGTCATTTCTCTTTCAAACCCTGCCACAGGTGCATTTTCTCAAATTAAAATAGAAAGTGTAAACAAAAATTCCATAACTTTTAAGAAAAAAGGCATTTTTGGAATTAGTAATCAAAAAAGTTTTCAACAACTTTTAGATGTGGTAAAATTAAATTTAGATGGGGATATTTTTGTTGCTGAAAACGAACTCGTTCTCGAAACTTTTTCAAAAACGGACGGTTCTAAAATAAGTACAAAAACTGCTACTTATCAGCTATTCGGCGAAAAAATCTCCGGAAAATCAGTTTTAAATAGGAATTAGAAAATGACAAAAGAATTTGATATCATAATTTTAGGCGGAGGCCCTGCCGGTCTTTCTGCTGCAATTTATTCGGCTCGCGGAAATTGTTCCACCGCAATAATTGATACGAGCATGCTCGGCGGTCAACCAACAAATTATTTGGAATTGGAAAATTATCCTGCATTCCCTTCCATCGAAGGTTTTGAATTGATGGAAAAATTTGAAGAACATGCTGACAAATTTAAAGTAAATAAATTTCCGATGGAAGAAATTGAAGAAATAAATTTAGAAGAAAAAATAATTAAAACAAAAAATGATATTTTTAAAGCAAAAGCAATAATTCTTGCAACAGGTGCAAAACCTAAAAAACTTAACATAAAAGGCGAAGATGAATTTATCGGGCGAGGGGTTAGCTATTGTGCGGTTTGCGACGGTGCTTTTTATCGTGATAAAATAATTTGCGTAATCGGCGGAGGAAATTCTGCAATTGAAGAAGCTATGTATTTAACAAAATTCGCTTCAAAAGTTTATGTAATTCATAGACGAGATGAGCTTCGTGCAGACAAAATTGTTCAAGAACGTGCTTTTAAAAATGAAAAAATCGAATTTATTTGGAATACTATTACGCTTGAAATAAACGGCGAAAATAATGTTGAAAAAATATTAATAAAAAATGTTAAAACTGAAGAATTAAACGAAATATTGACAGACGGAGTATTTCCTTATGTAGGTTACTCCCCTAATTCTGACAGCTTTAAAGGGCAACTTGAAGAAAGTAACGGCGGATTTATAAAAACATCTGAAACCATGGAAACTTCAATTAAAGGAGTTTTTGCCGTCGGAGATTT
>CAYYAL010000021.1:2289-18707 GCA_964469445.1 uncultured Muribaculaceae bacterium | reverse complement strand
TTCAATATCAGGGGTATCTATTTCAAAAACATGAATTCTTCCGGCACCTAAAGAGGCTTTGATTTTATTATCTTCAACTTGCAATAAAGAATTTTCGCCGTAATTAGGTAAAAGGTTTTCCAAAGATTGAGAAGTTTTTAAAGAAGGTACATTAATAATTGCTTCAGAAGGGTGATTTACGTTTTTGTTAGCAAGGATAAGAAGAGTTTTTCCGTTCAAATGTCTGGCAAAAGCAATTACTTGGTCATTTTTATCTTTAGATTTTTCAAGTTCAATAAATGAACCTTTTGTTATAATATCTTTAAACTTATCACGCATTTTAAAAGCGGAAGTCATAAATTTGCCTATTTGCGGGAAATTTCCTTGAGGTTTTCTTGAGAGGTTAAATATATCTATTTGACCTTGATGAACAGTCATTGTATGGTTGTCAGTTGCTGTTTTTTCAATTGTTTTTTCAGCATAAGGATAAACATAATTATCCCCGTATTGAAATCCGTCAACGAAATAAGGGTTCGTCATAGGTAAAGTTGCAGAAAGTCCGGAAATAAGGTTGCAGAATATTTCACCGCCACTAAACATCGGAGTTTTGTCATCATGAGTGACGAAAGAGCCGATTGTTGATTTTCCTTTATCGAGTTTTGACGACATTTCAAGATTTTCTCTGACATGGTTCATTAAATCTTTAGCACCTTGCCATTCGTGGAAAATATGGTATTGTCCGTAATAACTGTCAAATCCTGCACGCAAAGTGTCTTCCGGACGGTCGTAAGTCATATTTACTTGAGGGGAAGCATCTTCGTAGGTATAAGTTTCTCCAAGCCAAGCGAATTCAGGATTTTTAGAGCGTGAATAAGGTATTAAAATATCCCAAAATTCGACAGGTTTTGCTCTTGCAACATCGGCTCTAATTCCGTCAACGCCTAAATCCAAACACATGTCGACAAAATCTTTATGCAAATTAAGTAATTCTTTATTAAGAGTTCGTTTAGATTTGTCTTCCCAAGGTTGGAACATTCTTATATCGTTCCAGCCTTGAGGTGTTTTTGCATTGCCGTTCAATTCTTTAGCCATTAAAGAAGGTTCTTTTTCGTACAAATCTAAGGAAGCACAACTTGGAAGGTCTACCATAACACGAATATTACGTTTGTGGCATTCATTTATAAATTCTTTAAATTCTTCTTTGACAGTTCTCGGGTCGTTTTTGTCATCAAGCACAGGGTCAATTTGGAGTAAGTCAAGCGGTGCGTAGACAGAGCCTGCTGTTCCCATAGCTTCTTTTTTGCCCGTTGGATTTATCGGCAGAATGTGTAAGGTATTAAAACCTTCTGATTTTACTTCATCAAGGCGTTTTATTGCATTTAAAAAAGTTCCGCTTTCTTCCTCCGGTGTATCTATATATTCATTTCCGTTAACATCTTTTGCATTGAAGGTTCTCGGTAAAATTACCAAAATTTTTGCTTCGTTATTTTGAAACAAAGTTCTTAAATCATTTTTATATTCGGTTTTTTGAGGTGAAGCTAAATTTATCGGTTTATTTAATACTGCCAATTGATTTAGGTTTTGTTGAAGCAAGTTTGATTTATCAATAAAACTTTTAGCAGGCGTAGATTTTACAGGAACAGGTTTTTCAACATGTTTTTGAGAATTTATATTTTGAGTGTAAAGTGAAATCAAATTAGACATTTTTCACCTCTTTTTCATTATTTTTTCCGAAGAAAAATTGCGACAGAACAGTTACGCCTAATGCTGCAAGTCCAAGTCCGCCAAACATTTTAAACCATTTTTTAGTATTAGCTGATTGAGTTAATATTTTTGTAAACATTTCATCAGGAGCAAGTCCTGTAAGTAAGAATTTTTCATTTGAAGTTGCAGGAATTTCTCTAAATTTGTGGAATTTTTTTGCGAAGTAATCCGCACTTACGACTTTGCCTAAAAAGTCTTTTCGATATTCGTTAAATGAATTTAAAAGACCATGTTTTTCAAGTGCAGTTGAGGTTTCTTTTGAAAGTCCTTTTTTGTAATCTTTCAAACCGCCTTTTCCTTCGTTGAAAATCCATTCCAAATCATCTTGTGAACCGAAAAGAAATTCCATTGATTGTTTGAAGAAATTTTTGTCGAGTAAATCAAATTTTACCGCATAGTCTGATGAATGTGCTGTGAGAGAGGCTTTTTTAGCAAAATCAGTAATTTCATTTTTATTTTGATTTGCACGTTTAAAAACATCAAGTGTTTGAATAAGCCTATAGAAAGAGTATTTAACTCCGAGAATTCTGTCTTGATAGAAGGAAGTGTTTGCAATCATCAAAGAACCTTTTGAACCGTTTGATTTTCCTACCATATGAGCGGAGAGATTTTTAAGTCCCAAATTGTTATAATCTTCACTTGCTTGTTTAAAAACAGTTTCAATTTTACCGTTTTTACCGATTATTTTTTCAAGATTTTCTTTAGAAAACGTTTCGTCGACGGTTTTTATTTTTTTAATAAGTTTATTAATTGTATTTTCATATTTTATAGGGTCAGAAGCTATTTTTTCAAGTTTTTCATTTAACAATTTTTGTGTTAATAATCTATCAAGTTTTACTGATTCCATTTCTTTTGGTGAAATTTCAAGCAATTTCGGTAGAGTTTCAGTAATAGAGTTCCAAGTATTTGCGAGTGTTGTATTTGCTGAATTTGCTACCCTTTTAAACATATATTTGTCAAGAACATTTATTTTTGCAGAATTTTTGTTTATTACATCAGAAATATTTTTAATTTTTGTTATTGCGTTATCATCAAGTTTTGAGGCTTTTTCTA
The DNA here is from genome assembly GCA_964469445.1 of uncultured Muribaculaceae bacterium. Taxonomy (GTDB): domain Bacteria; phylum Cyanobacteriota; class Vampirovibrionia; order Gastranaerophilales; family Gastranaerophilaceae; genus CAYYAL01. The sequence continues at coordinate 15,911 of CAYYAL010000021.1, read as the reverse complement.
TACTTAAAGCTTCTTTTATTGCCTTAGCTGATTTTTCTCTTATATATTCAATGGTTTCATCATCAGCATTTTTTGATTTTAAAGTATCTGCGATAAAGTTTTGGAATTGAACTTTTAATATATTTTCATCAGCTTGTTTTATAGGCGAATTAAATTGATTTCTGTTCCTAAAGAAATGAACGAAATCTTTTTGGGTAAGTTCTGTGTCTTTTGTCAAATTTTTATAAAGAATATTTATAGATTTATCTTTTATAATGGCTTCAGGAGAGGTTAATTCGAGTTTTAAATCTTGGACAAGTGATTTTTGAGAAACAGGGTCGAGATTTATTTTTTCTGCGATTTGCGTTAAAAGTTTTTCAGTTAAATCTTTTTCTTTATTTGTTGCAAGGAAATTTTCAAGCGGTTTTGAATTAAATTTATATTTTTGAGCATATTTATCAATATTATTTATTAATTTATCAGCTTGTTTTTCATTATATATATTTTGTAGCGGTAATGCTAATTTTTCGGCTTGATTACAAATTAAAGCACTCATCACGGGAGTTGCAATTCCTGCCGTAAGCATCCACATTGTATTATTTTGCAAAGCTATTTTTTTCATTTTTTCTTGAATAAGTTCATTTCTGTCATGAGCATTTTTATCAATTTTTAATTTATCGCCTATTTCATCAAGTTGTTTTTGAGAGTATAAATCCCAAGGAAGATAGTGTGGGTCTTGGAAAAATTTCTTTTTATCACCTGACAAATTTCTGTATTTTTGATTTATGTTAAAACCATGGATTACTTTTGCAGGAAGTTCCAGTGCAATTTTAGGCCAAAGTGCCATTGATGCAAAAAATGCACCAAAGCCTACTAATTCCATTATTTTTGTCATAGGAGTTTGTCTTTTTGTGAGCAAATATCCTGCGATTGCAAGCCCGCCGAGTTTTAATCCGATGTCATTTGTTTTGCCAAGTTGATGGTCGCCGGCATGTCCTGAAAATCCATCTTTAAGAGCTTTTGAAGAATATTTAATATCTTTTGCAAATTCGTTTACGGAAGAATTTACCAAAGTTCCTTTAGCGTTAAGTGGCCTTAGAGCGGAAGTTTGCATGTCAAAAGGGACAGAAGGTTTTTGGACTTCAGGTTTATAATTATTCGGATATTTGTCGAGTAAATTTATTCCCATTTAAGTTACCACATAAGTTTTTGATTTGTCGATTATATCTTGTTGTTTTGAAGGTTTTTTAGAATTAATCAAGGCATTGCCAATTCCTAAAACTGTTGATGCGAGAGTTGTTAAAATAAGAAGTTTTCCGCTCCATTTGTTTGAACTTGTCCCCTTGTAAAGTTCATTGATACTTTTAAAAGAAGATTTTATAAAGTTTTTAAGGGTTTTTACAAAGGAATTTATGTTCCAAAATTTCAAGGTCGCTGTTTTAAAGAAATCGTCCCAAGTATTTTGAGTTGCCATTGCAACGCCTGTCGCAGCCCAAAGATAAGGAATAATGTTTGTTGCGGTTCTTGTCTTTGTTACTGTTTCTCTTATAATCGGTTTCATTTCTTGATCGGAGTCTTTTAAGCTTGAGTTTATGTTCATTTTTTTTGCAATTTTGTCGAAATATTCATTTCTATCCAAAACATTTTCTTTGTTGTAAAGCAAGTCCCAACGGGTAAATTCAACACTTTCAAAAACTTTATGATTTTCTTTTGCGATTTTTGATTTGCCGTCATCATTCGGAAGTTCTTTAATAACTTTTGTGTAAGGCATAGTCATGTCAATTCCTGTGATTGATTTTACGGAAGAATTTATAACCGCTTTGCCGAGAGATTTGCCTATTCCGTAAAGAAGCACGCCCATTGCCATCTTTTTGCCATAGGCACTTGCTCTTGACCTGTTAAACGGAGCAAAAAATTTATTAGCGGAATTAAAAATAGCCATTAGGGTCAAACTGCCTACTATATATGGGATTGTTCCCATTAAAAGAAATTCGTGGAAATTTGAATTTTTATCTCCTCTTAATCCTTTTTTTGCGTAAGTAGTAGAGGCCTTTCTCAGATTTTGACAGTTCAGCCGAATTTTATTAAAAGACGTATCTTTTTCCAAATAATCTTTATGATGTTCCTTTTTATCGGATACATTTTTTAAGGAACTTATACCTTGAACCATTTTATTTTATTGAACTCCGCTTGATTATTAATTAAAAATCATAAAAAAAAACTTTGCCATGTCGTTGTATGGCAAAGTTACAAAATTTTACAAGAAAATTTATCTGTAATTTTGGAATTGAAGCGGATAATCATAATCTTTTTCACGTAACATTTTTATCACAGATTGCAAATCATCTTTGTCTTTGCCTGAAACCCTTACTTGTTCGCCTTGAATTGATGCTTGAACCTTTATTTTTGTATCTTTGATATCTGCAACAATTTTTTTAGATAAGTCTTGTGTTAAACCTTTTCTAAGCATAAAAATTTGTCTGATATTTCCTCCCAAAGCATTTTCTACTTTTTGCGGGTCAAGAATTTTGATACTTAAATCTCTTTTTACAAGTTTTGTTTGCAAAATATCAACAATATTTCTTAATTTCATATCATCGCTTGAAGTTATTGTGATTGATTTATCGCTTTCCAAATCGATTTCTGAATTAGAATTTTTCAAGTCAAATCTTGAAGATAGTTCTCTTTTAACTTGGTCAACAGCATTAACCAATTCTTGTTTATCAAATTCCGATACAATATCGAAACTACAATCTTTTGCCATATAAACACCTCCTATTTTTGTAAGATTTATCTTATCATGAAAGAAACTGAAAATCAGTTTTTATAAGCTTTTTGAATGTAAAGTTTTATAACTTTTATTTTGATTAAGTAGCAAATTTTATTATGTTTTGGGTTTATTGATGTATAATGTGTACGTGGTTTTTTAAAAAGGAAATTTAAAAATGAGTGTTAATGCAATATCAATGACAAGCCCTGAAATGATAAATCAAAAAGCAAAAGCTTTTGTAAATATGAGTGATAGAGATTTGCAGGGTGTAGCAATATCATCTGTTCAAGATAAAAGAAAACCTTCTAAGGTTATGAATAGAGCACTTGTTGCAATGCCTGTTGTAGCAGCGGTTGCTTCAGGAATTTTACATAAAGGTTCTTTATCTGCAAAAGCTTTAAGCGGAGTGGTTGCAGGCGGATCGTTTGTTGTTCCGTTGGCGTTACTCGGCATTTTTAACGGTATATCAGATAAAATTTCAAAAAAATCCGAAAAATTCAAAAATTTCAGAGAAGATAAACCGATTGTTGCTATGATTGCAGATGTTGCTACTTTCTTCGGTGCTTTAGTTTTAGCCAATAAAGGTCTTTCTAAAGGAATTAATGCTTTAGCTCAAAAATTCCCTAGGGTAGTTGATAAAATGGATTTAAAACTTACTAAAGTTGCTGAAAAACTTGATGCAGGAAAAGTTAATACAAAGGTTTTGCCGTGGATTTCATCAAAATTATCTAAAGTTACGGAAAAACTTCCGTTTACGAAATCGGTTGCTGATTTCACCTTGAGAAATGCACATTGGGCTGTTTTACTTGGTGGTATATTAAAATCCGCTTCTGTTTCAAATGCACAAAACCGAGAAGCCCTTGCTAATTATAATTATTTAAAAAATGCACAAGTTGAAGTCGCAAAAGAAATTGCATAAGGGTTTTCTTAGATAATTATTTCTTTTTTAACAACTTGCCTTCTTGTCCTCTGAGCTTCTTGTAGTCAGATAGGCTCAGCTACATAACCACCCGCCACCGATTAGATGCCCGTCATTTATATCATAAATTACACCTGATTGACCTTTAGTAATTGATTTTACAGGTTCTTTAAAGATTATTTTGGCTTTATTGTCGTCAATTTCAATTAAAGCTTTGACAGCTTGCATATTATATCTTATTTTAACCATGGCTTCAAATTTGTTTTCGGGTGTTTCAAACCAGTTTAAGTTTGATATTAAAACTTCATTTTCACTGTTTTCTTCGTCAAACCCAAGATAAACAATATTTTTTTCAGGGTCTGTTTTTACTACATATAATGGCTTTTCAGCGGCGATGCCTATTCCTTTTCTTTGACCTATTGTAAATAAAAAGAAACCATCATGTTCACCCAATTTTTTTCCGCTTGATAATTCTATAAAATCGCCTTTTTTAGAATTAATTTTTTCTTGCAAATACATTTTAGTTGTCATAGGTTTTTGTATAAAACAGATGTCCTGACTTTCTTTTGAATCTTTTGACGGCAGATTGAATTTTTTTGCAAGTTCTTTTATTTCAGGCTTAGTATAGCTTGAAAGCGGGAATAAGGTATGTTTTAACTGTTCTTGTGATAGTGAAAAAAGAAAATAAAGCTGGTCTTTTTTTTCGTCCTTTGCCGGAAAAAGTTTGTAAATTCCGTCTTTTTCGATGATATTTGCATAATGACCTGTCGCAAAAATATCAGCATTGAGAGTATTTATTGCATAATCGTATAATTCACCCCATTTGATAAATTTGTTGCAAACAGCACAAGGATTTGGGGTTTCACCTTTTGCATAAGAATTTTCAAAATATTTTATAACTTTTTCTTCAAATTTTTCACTTACATCAAGAAATTCAAATTTTATCCCAAGATTTTCTGCAACTTTTCTTGCATTTTCGACGATTTTATCGGCGGAAGCTGTTTTTGTCATTTTACCGGTCAATCCGATAACATCATATCCTTGTTGTTTTAATAATAAAGCACAAATACTGCTGTCAACTCCGCCACTTAAGGCGACAACAGCTTTTTTTTTAGGTTTAGAAATTTCCATTTAAAAAAGCCTTTTCTCCAAGTTCAGTTAACTGGTATTCGCTTGTGTTGCTTGAATTTGTTAAATCAGGAAGTCTTATTATTAATTGTTTGCTGAGAGCTTGAACAATTGTTTCATGCCCGATTGCCATTGTTAGATTATGCATTAATTTTGAATTAATTTGTTTCAAAGAAAATTTTTCATTTCCTTCAATAACATTCAAGCAATATGCAGTTATAATAAGATAATGTAAATCTGTTTGCGGATTTTTTGATTTTAAAAGGTTTAAAAATTGTTCGTCTTTGACATTACTTGGGTCGAAAGTCGGATTTTCAATTTTTTCTTCCAAAACATTTTCAAAATTCATAGGTTCAGGGGCTTTCGTTTCCGTAGGATTTTGTATTGAATTTATTGTTTCGGAATTGTTTTCAATATATTGAGATTCGGCTTCTGGCTGCGGTTCCGGTTGAATTTCTTCAAAAGCAGGTTCTGCAATATCAATTGCAGGTTCTGTAATTGGTTCAATGATAGATTCTTCAGCTTGTAGCTCTTCTACGTCATGCTGAACTTGTTTCAGCATCTCTTTCGGAACATCTTCTTTAAGGTCTTCTCGTTTTTCTTCAACAGGTTGAGTTTGAACTTCTTCTTGCGGTTCAATTTGAGGTTCAAATACAGGTTGTTGTTCTTCTTGCAGTTCAAAAGTAGCTTGCTGGGTTTCAGCTTGCACTTCATGTTGTTGTTCAAGTTGAGGTTTAGGTTGTATTTCAGAATTTTGCCCTTGAGAATTTTGTTTTTCAAATTCTAATTTTTTTGTATAAACAGAAGCACAACAAACCCAAATTCCGAACTGTTTTGCTATAAACTCTTTATCATCAGTCGTGATATCCAATTTGACATCATCTTTTTTGAATGTAAATATGTATTTCGGCATTTTAAAATCCTTAAAAACTTACGGTTTTTGCATTATATCTTCACGCCATTTATTAAGTTGTTCTTCAATAAAAGCTGTATCATCAGATTTTAATTCTATTTCAATTTCGCCTTTTTTCATTTTAAAAACGTATTCATGATTATTCATAAAAATTGTCCCCTCGTCATTTTATTTAACAATACAATTTTATCTCAAATGATTAAAAATTCAATTTATTTTATTAAAAATTTACATCTTACTTTTATTATGTAATAATGTTTGTAAAATGAAAGGTATATTATTTTGAAAAATTTTAAAATCAGAAAAAGATATTTATTTATAATTTTTATATTTGCAATTTTTATAACAGGTTTTATTACAACGAAGGTTTCAGCATATTCTCCAAGTTTGTTGTATGACGATGTTTGGCGTTTGATAAACGTAAAATATGTTGATCAAACAAATAATTCTCAAGATTGGAAGATTTGGCGACATAAATATGATACATATATTAAAACAGATGAAGATGCTTATGTGGCAATAGAAACAATGGTTGCATCTTTAGATGACCCTTATACAAAATTTTTAAATCCTAAGGAATTTGCGGAAGAAACAAGTTCAATTAAGGGGTCTTTAAAGGGGATTGGTATTCAAATCGGGACGAAAGACGGAAAACTTATGGTTATAGCTCCGATTGAAGATACTCCTGCGGAAAAGGCAGGGCTTATGGCGGAAGATGAAATTCTTGAAATCAACGGCGAAAGCACAAAAGGAATTACTGTTGATAAAGCAGCTGATAAAATCAGGGGTGAAGAAGGTACAACCGTTAATTTATTAGTTAAAAGAAAAAATGAACCTAATAAACTTTATTCTATTATGAGGGCAGAAATTGAACTTAAATCTGTTTCAACAAAAGTTCCAGAAAAAGTTGCATTGCCTGCGAATATCCAATATATAAGATTGAGTTCTTTTATAAGTAAAAATGCAGCAAAAGAATTCGGCGAAATTCTTATGACCTCAAAAGATAAAAAAGGTTATATCGTTGATTTACGTTCTAATCCGGGGGGACTTTTATCGAATGCAATTTTAATTTCAGATATGTTTTTAAATAACGGAATTATTGTAAGTACAGTTGATAGAGATGGTTATAAGGAAACTCAACGTTCAGGAAAATTAAATCTTTCCGCAAAACCTGTTGTAATTCTTATAAATAAGGGTTCTGCATCTGCAAGTGAAATTTTTTCAGGAGCGATGAAAGATAATCATAGGGCCGTTATTGTCGGAGAAAAATCTTTTGGTAAAGGGCTTGTTCAAGAAATAAACAAGCTTCAAAACGGGTCAGGTATAAATATTACAATTCAAAGATATCTTACGCCAAACGGTACTGATATCAATAAAAAAGGAATTGAACCGGATATTTTGATTGAATTGACCGAAGAAAATATTAAAAATAAAGATGACGTCCAGTTGAAAAAAGCTTGTGATGTTTTAAACGGAATGATTACAGTTAAAAAAGATATTAAAAAATAATATTTTGTTTTGTGGAGATGAGTTTTGCAAAAAGAGTGGATAGTCGGTAAAGCTGAAAACGGAAAATCTGTTTTGGAAAAGTTACTTTCAATGAGAGGACTTAAAAAGGCTGATGAAATTTCGCAATTTTTAAATCCTTTAGAAATCGAATTATCTCAACCGAATATTTTTGTTGATATGGAAAAAGCCTTAGCAAGAATTGTAAAAGCGATTGAAGAACAACAAAATATGCTGATTTACGGAGATTTTGATGCGGATGGAGTTACTTCAACTTCACTTCTTTTTAAAACATTAAAATATTTAGGGGCGAATGTTTCTTATTTTATTCCTGACAGAGAGCTTCACGGGCATGGACTTAATTCAAAAGCTTTGGTAAAATTAATGACTCAAATGAGGTTTAAATTGGTATTAACTTGCGATTGTGCATCTTCAGATGTTGAACAAGTCGCTTTTTTAAATAGCTTTAAAGTTGATACGATAATAACCGATCACCATGAAACACCTGAAATTTTGCCCGAAGCTTATGCGTTGATAAACCCTAAGGCTCCGAATGCTTTTGATGAAAGTATTTCCGCAAAAGAAATCGAAAATCTTACGGCACTTGCAGGTGTTGGGGTTGCGTTTAAATTGGCACAATCTTTGTTGCAACATTATGAAAAAACGGATTTTATCTCAGAAATTTTGCCTTTTGTTGCTGTCGGAACTGTTGCTGATTTAGTTCCGCTTATCGGCGAAAATCGTTATTTTGTAACTAAGGGATTAACACTTATTCCTAATCATTATGGTTTAAGTCGTTTGCTTGAGGTTGCAGGATATGATGTTTCTTCTCCGATTACTTCTGAAAATATAGCATTTGGGGTTGCTCCCCGAATTAATGCGTCAGGACGATTAGATGATACAGATGCGGCTATGAAGGTTTTAACTTCAGATAATAGGCAGGAAGTTGATTTAGCAATTATTTCTTTAAATAATTTTAATAAAATTCGTCAGGATTTGTGCCAGAAAGTTTTTGAAGAAGCTTCTGATATGCTTTCTAAACAAGAAGAAATCGGCAATTCAATAATCCTTTTTAATCCGTCTTGGCATATCGGAATTATTGGGATTGTGGCTTCAAAATTGGTCGAAAAATTTTATAAACCGACATTTTTAATGACATTTTCTGAAGAAACAAAAGAAATCAGATGTTCTTCAAGAAGTATTGAGGGCGTAAATATATATGATGTTTTATCCGCAAATGCAGATTTATTTGAAGGTTTTGGTGGGCATTCAATGGCAGGCGGTTGCTCTTTTTCTGTTGAAAAAACCACTTTTGAAACGGTTAAAAAATCATTATCAGAAACAGTTGATGAAATTGTCGAAGGTAAAACTTTATCGCCGTTTGTTAATATTGATTTGGAATTGACAGGCGAAGATATTAATCTTGATTTGTTAGAAGATATTTCGAAATTAGAGCCTTTTGGAATGAATAATCTTTCTCCTGTTTTCTGCATGAAAAATTTAAAATTAAAACAAAAAAAATTAATGGGTTCCAATCAAGACCATTTAAAGATTTCTGTGGAAGATAATTATGGCGAAACTTATGATTGTGTTTGGTGGTCAAGGGGTAATATTCCGCTTGAAATCGGGGATAAATTAGACGTCGCTTTTTCTCCGAAATTAAATGTTTATAACGGAAATTCTACAATTCAATTTATGTTACAAGATATTCATTCGGAAAATTGGAAAGAAGAAGGAATTACAATTTCGAAAGAAAAAGCGGAAGAGAAGTTGAAATTTTATGACCAACGTAAGAAAATTGATATTTACCACCAAGTAGAAGATTATGTTAAAAATTCAAAACTTGATATAAGAATTTTTGCTGAAAATAAAATTATTACAGATAAATTGGAGAATTTTAAATCGCTTTTTGATAAGGTATTTACAAGAAAAAATCTTGAAAAATGCGATGTGGTAATGTTTTACGATTATCCGCCGACCAAGGCATTGTTTGATGATGTTATGAAAAAAACTTCACCGAAAGCCATTCATTTTATGCATTATTTACCTGTGAAAGTTAATGAAAAGGATTTGATAAAAACTTTTTCCGGCATGATAAGATTTGCTTGTAATAACAAAGACGGGAATTTTAATCTTTTAAATTGTGCTGTTTATTTCGGATTTACAAAAAAAATCGTCGAACTTATTTTAAATGCATTTGAAGAAATGGGATTAATAAATATTTTCAAAAAGAGCGAAGATTTTTATACAATTAATTTTACGGCTCAAAATATTGAAAAAGAATTTCAATCAACAAAAGTTTATCCGCAAATATCAGCGTTGATAAATGAAGTTTATGAATTTAAAAAAGAGCCTGTTTTTGAATTACAGAATTAAGTTAAATATTTTTGAGCTGTTTTTTGGTCAATAATTTCAATACTGTCTTTTGAATGTATAAAAATCAGGCAGGAAATTAAGGATTTAAACGTTTTGAAGTCAGGATAAGACATTTTTTCTCTTAAATCTGTCATATTATTTGCTAAAAATTCTGTAATAATTGTTTTGTCTTTAAAAACAAGACTTGAAAGATAATCAAGAGCTTGTTTTGTTGTAACACCTTCTACATAAAGAATATCCGGTGATTGAAATTCTATAAATCGTAAAGCTTTATCTAAATTAAAACCTATATTTTCATTTATTTCGCATTGATTTATATTTGGAAGATTGTATTTTGAAATAGATTCAATTGTCATAATATTTTTATTTGATTGAGAAATATGATTTAAAACAGAATAAATGATGTGCGTTTTTCCGCAAAGAGGAGCTCCGCAAACAAGAATTATTCCGGGTTTATTAAGATTTTTTTCAAGTGAGATAATTTTCCCTTGGTCAAGAATTATATCATTCAAATTTTGCGGTGGTTTATAAATTTTTAGAGAAATTCTTTCGGTCGTAATTGTTGGGAATGCCGAAATACTTGCGATTAAAGACATTTCATCGACTTTAAAACTTAATTTGCCTAATTGAGGGACTTCACTTACGGTCGGGTCTAAATCCGATAAGGTTTTTAATTTTGAAACAAAAGATATAACCATGGTTGAAGGGATATAGCCCTTATTTTCAAATTCAGAATTCTTTTTAAAATTTACACCGAGTCCGTTTTCTGTTTGTTCAAAACAAACTTCATGAACATCTTCAAATAAAGCTTGCTTAAGAATTGCACGAATAATTTTTTGGATATGTTCATCGCTTAAATCATCATTATGTAATTCGTCAGTCCAGTCAAAAGATGTTGTTTCTTCATCAAGATGAATTTTACCGACAGAGTTTTCTGTTGAATAATATTCTTCTATTTTTTTTATAATGCTTGATTCAGAAGAAATAATAGCTTCAATTTCTCCGTCAAAATCAAGTACATCATCGATTGCAAATAAGTTTAAAGGGTCTGCCATCGCAATTGTCAAACTGTCTTCAATTTTAAAGAGCGGAATTATTTTATATTTTATTGCGTCGGAAAGACTTATAAATTTTAAACAGTTTTTGTCAAGGGAATAATCTTCCAAATTTAAGTAAGGAATATGTAATTTTGCTTCTAAAAATTTCAGAAGTGTTTCTTCTGTCAAAATGCCCGTATCTATTAAGATTTGGCCGATATTAACATTTTGAGCCGAAGCGAGTTCCTGAGCTTTTTCAATCATTTCATACTCGCAAAGCCCATCTCTTACCAAATCATATTTAAGTTTTTCCAAAGTTTTGTTTGTAATTGTTTCCATAAAATTCCTAAAATTATTTTAAATATTTTTCAACTCTATCCAGAACTTCATTAAGTTCAAAAGGTTTTGTAATATATTCATCAACGCCTGTTTCTTCGCCTATTTGTTTATCAGAATCTTGAGAACGTGCTGTTATCATTAAAATTGGAATATCTTTATATTTATTGTCGTATTTTAAAAGACGACTTATTTTGTAACCGTTAATTTTCGGCATCATTACATCAAGAATTATTAAATCAGGTAAAATTTCTTTTGCAAGTTTTAAACCTTCTTCTCCGTCGAAAGCGGAGAAACATTCATATCCGCTTGTTTCAAGCACAAATTTAAGACTTTCGACTATATCCTGTTCATCATCGACTATAAGAATTTTTTTATTCATTTTCAGCTCCTGCTAATTTTTTGTAATAAATCGTTTTCATCAATCGCATCATCAGGATAAATTGCCGATGTAAACATTATATCACTTTTGACAAATTTATCTTCAATATATGATTGAATTTTTTTATTTAAGAATTCCGAAGCGTATTTATCGCCGTCTTGAACAATCATTGTTAAATTAGTCTCATTTTGTTTTTTTTCAAGAATGGAATCCGATAAATATTTTTTATTGATAATTTTATTTTCAATTAAATCTTCAATGATTTTTTCGTCATTATTTTCCTTAATTTTAATTAAAGCTAAGGATAGGTTATTACTTCTGGCTTTTTGTAATTTTTGTTTAAAATTAAGGTTGAAATTCGTTTTTTCATTAGCAACAGGTATAACAAAAAAGAATTGAGACCCTTTGTTTGGAGTGCTTTCGCACCAAATGGCACCATTGTGAGAATCCAATAATTGTCTGGTGATAGGCAATCCTAAACCGGTTCCGCCGACTTTACGTGATAGGGAATTTTCTATTTGTGCAAATTTATCAAAAACTTTACGTAAGTTTTCTTCTGCAATCCCAATTCCGTTATCTTTTACGCAAATTTGTAAATAATCTCCGCTGAGTTTTTCAACTTCTTCTTTAAAACAATCGTTGGTTTTTATATTTTTAGCATTGGTTTTTTCGGCACATATTTCGATTTCACCGTTTTCTTCTGTAAATTTTATGGCATTAGATATAAGATTTACCAAGACTTGTTCAAGTCTTTGATTGTCGGAATAAATTTTTGGCAAATCTTTTTCAAAGTTTAGAATTATTTTAATATTTTTTTCGTCAGCCATGTGTATTAAATTTGTTTTAACATCTTCTAATAACGGTTGAATATCGTTTACGGCGAATTTGAATTCCATCTTTCCTGCTTCAATTTTGGATAAATCAAGTAAATCATTTATAATTCCGGATAATCTTACGGCATTACGCTTTGCCATGTTGGAAAATTTTTCTATTGTTTCTGTAAGTTTTCCAGCCCGACCGCCAAGAATTATATCGAGAGAATTTTTGATAGAAGTCAAAGGAGTTCTTAATTCGTGAGAAACAATTGAAATAAACTCCGATTTAAGTCGTTCTAATTTTTCTAATTTTTGATTTGTTTTTTTGATTTCTTCATAAAGCGAGGCACTTTTTAATGGTAGAGAAACTTGTTGTGTAAGTGTTTGGAAACAAGTTTCATCATCTGCAGAAAATTCATTTTCTCTGTAAATTTCAATATAACCGAAGAAATTTGTCCCGAGATTTATTGGAGAAATTAAATTGTTAAATCTCAATATGTTTAAATCATATTCATTAAGCGGGTGTTTTATATTTTTAACTATTTTTAAATTGTCAATGTTTAAATCAAAATCGCATTCTTTATTTTCGATTAATCCTCTGAAGTTAAGTACGGCACGAAGTTTCAGAGCTTCTAAAAGTCTTTCTGAAATTTGGTATAATGAATTTATAATCAAAATAGGTTCATCTTTTGACTTGAATGTAAGAGTGCAGGAAACATTAAAACCTAAACTTTTATCAATTCCTTCAATAAGATATTTTGTCAAATCTTCTTTGTTTAAAGTTCCTGCAAATTGAGAGCTGGTATTGTATAAAACATTAAGTTGATATAAGCTTTTTGCGAGGTCTTTATTAGAATTGGCAAGCATTTCCAGTGAATTTTTTGTTCTTAAATTAGCATTTATTGTTGAAATTAATACATTTTCTGAAATAGGTTCTTTCATAAAAGCATTAACGCTTTTTTCTAATTCAGGAGAAATATTTTCGTCTTCAAATATTAATAAAGACATTATATTATCAGAAAAAGATTTTATTTTTTGAGTTATTTTAACAAGATTTAGACTTTTGAAATTGTTATCAAAAATAATGATATCAGGTGTTTCTACTTTTATAATGTCAATAATATTTGTTTCATCATAAGCAAAATTGAAATCAAATCCGTTTTTAATAAGCATGGTTTTGATAACATCAATTTTTTTGGGATTATCTGAAATTAATAAAATATTCGCCATGATAATATTTTAGCAGTAAAAATCAATAAGGCATGCTTTAAAAAAAACTTAACAAACCGGAGGGTTCGGAAAAATTAATAGAAAGCTCATTTCTTAATTTTTCCGAACCCGACGAAACAAAAGTGATAAATGGCGGAAACGAATAGTTTTCGACATTTAGAAACTAGCCGAGGGGAGAAAAATTAATAGAAAGCTCATTTCTTAATTTTTCCGAACCCGACGAAACAAAAG
>CAYYAL010000021.1:0-2189 GCA_964469445.1 uncultured Muribaculaceae bacterium | reverse complement strand
AGAAAAATTAATAGAAAGCTCATTTCTTAATTTTTCCGAACCCGACGAAACAAAAAATAGTAGGAAATGCGGTTCTTTTAATTTTATGATATTATTGAAATATGAAAATAGATATATGTATAGCAACAGATGATAATTATGTAAAATATTGTGCAACAGTTATGCAGTCGGTTTTGGAAAATAAAGCAGAAGACGACGAACCTGTTTTTCATATAATACAAGGAGGACTTTTACCTGAAAATTTGGAGATTTTATCCAAAAAAGGAAATGTTTGTTTTCATAAAGTTGACGATGATTTATTTAAACCATATAAGAGAAAAGCAAAATTGTCATGGCCAACTCCAACATTATATCGTTTAAAATTGGCATCAATTTTGGATATCGATAAGGTTATTTACCTTGATTGTGATGTAATTGTAACCTCATCTCTTAAAGAATATTTTTCTCAAGATATTGAAGGATCTTATTTGGGCTGTGTCCCTGATGTCGGGTATGAAAAATACATGGATAATTTGGGTTTATCAAAAGAAAATGGATTATTTTATTGTAATGCAGGTTCAATATTGATGAATTTGAAAAAGTTTAGAGAAGATAATATAGAAGAAAAATTGTTTGATTTTTTGATTAGAAAATGGAAGGATTTAACCTTTGGAGATCAAGATGTTTTGAATTCTGTTTTGTATAAGAATGTAAAAAAAATAGACAGAAAATTTAATTATATTCCTTTGGGTCATAGTATTAAAGCACCAAGCGAGGATTTTGATATAAAAAGGGATATAAGTGTAATACATTATGCAGGAAGAAAACCTTGGGAGATTTTTTATAGAAATTATTTCAGACGAGAGTTTTGGCAATATTATAAAAATAGCGGAGCGGTTTCAGATAAAGAGTTTGAAAAAGAGTATAGAAAAATAAAACTTTGGGAAACCCCGTTGTTTCAAACCATACTTTTTTGTAAAATGTATCCGCTTTGGTTTTTGAAAAAAGAAAAAATAAATTTTTTAAAAGTGGTTTTAAAAGGATAAAATGTAAAAAAGGGCGAAATACAGAATGTATTTCGCCCTTTAAAAATAATTAAAATAAAATTATAACATATTTTTTCTAATTTTTTCTTTAGCTCTGTCAAGGTCTTTAATTCTCTTTTCAGTAGAGCGAACTTGTTTGTGTAACATAGAACGTTCATTTTTGATTAATTTATATTGAGCATCGACATCAGAGTATTTTGTTTTGTAATTAAGCAATTCATTTCTAATATCGACTTGAGCATTGTCAATTTCGAGGATAGCGTTTTGAATATTACCGTTGCCGATAGCATCTTCGGCAGAAACAGGAATATCTTTAGGTGACGTTGTAATATTTTTAGCAGGAACATTTTTAGAAGTAGAAACGTCATCAAAATTAAGAGGTGTAAAAGCGTTTCCATCTGCAAAAACCGGAGTTGCGAGAGTTAGAGCAGCAACAAGAGTAATAACTTTTTTATTCATAAATAAATCTCCTTTGTAAATAGATTATCAAAAGATATTATAATATATTTTGATAATAATTGAAAATACGTAAAATGAAGTAAAATAGAAAAGGGCTGAAAGCATGGCTGAGAGGGGAGAAGACAAGATAAAGTTTTGTAAAGAGGTTTTTAGCTTGTAAATAAAGGGTTTTAAAAAAAAGGTTAAAAATAAAAAAAATAAGTAGCAAAAAAACTTGATTTTATTTTTTTAAAGAGTACGATATTAAATGTGAAAAAAATAGCACATTAAATTAAATAAATAGCAAAAGAAATATAAAAAATATCAATAAAATTTGTTAAAATAAAAAGCTTGACAAAAAAGATTGAAGTAATAGAATTAGGGAACGCACTTAAAAAGTGACGATGGGAAGGTAACTATAATACAATTATCTACCGTTGACCCATAACCCCGAAAGGCAATAGCATAAGAGATTGCCGAAGAGTTTCGGAAGCGAAACGAAGGTTTCGACGAAAAATCGGACATTGAAAATAGAATAGCTGAAAACGATTAAATATACTTGTTAATTCAAAACAAATAATGATTTAAAAGGACAAAACAATAACGCGAAACATAAAGTTAGCGTTTTTGAGCCGGTTATCGAGTTAGCCCTCGATAACGGAAATAAATTCTCTGACAATGGAGAGTTTGATCCTGGCTCAGGACGAACGCTGGCGGCGTGCTTCA
>CAYYAL010000020.1:0-20291 GCA_964469445.1 uncultured Muribaculaceae bacterium | reverse complement strand
CCGGTAACAAAATGTCCGAATGCTTCAATTACTTCTCCGGCATTTCCTGTTGCCAAAATCAAACGAGTTGAAGCTATACTTAAAACAAGTCTGAACATCGTTCCGATAAGGATTATTGATGGAAATGATGCTAATTCTAATGGTTTTTGGACATAAAGTGATATCATCATTAATACAACCCCTAAGGTTATATTTAAACTGATTGAAAAATTTATGACCCAAGTCGGCATTTCAATCAGCAAAATAAGAATTAGCATCAATACAAATCCTGCTAATAAAATTTCACTTATTGAATTTAATCCGCCTCCGCCTGCCGGTTGTGCCATTTTTTATATGTCCCTCAATGCTTTTTGAATTATATCTATTTGCGAAGAAATTGTCGCATCTACAATTCCGTTATTCATATAGAATTTGCAACCGCCTTCTTCAACAGAATCAGCTTCTAATACATTTATTTTAGCCTCACAACCAAGTCTTTGTGCAAATGTTTCTATATTTTCTTTAACTAATCCTACTTGTGCCGGATTTACCATTATATTAATTTTCGGTTCATCTTTTGCAAATGTTTTTAAAACTTCTTCTATATTATTTAAAACCACATCTTTATCTTCATTTAATTCTCTTTTTATAACCTTTTTAGCTATATCAAGACTTATATCTAAAATATTCGGAGCAAGATAATCCATAACCTGTTTTCTTACATCAAAGAAATTTGTAACTAAAAACCTAAATTCTTCAACGGCTTGGCTCGCTTGTGCAATTCCTTCTTCAAACCCTTCTTTTATCGCATTTTCTTTTAATACTTGGGCTTCTTCTTGAGCTCTTGAAATAAGATTTCTGTCATCAATTCTTCGATAACCTCTTCTTCTATCACCCCTACGACGTTCTTTTCTGCTTTCAAAATCAATATTTTTTAAATCCAAAATCGCAGAATTAACCTCTTTTTTGGGTTTTTCTTCTTTAATTTCTTCTATAATTTCTTTTTCTTTTATCTGTTTTTTTATAATCATAACTAAATTATACACTATTACTTAAGTAATCAACTACAACATTAAGGACTTTTGGTTGAAGTTTATCATAATATTCACCTTCCATAGCCATTAATACTAGTTTTTTTACATTTGCACGTTCTTTCTGTACTATACCTGATACGAAACTTTTTTCCTTATCTTCAAAGATATTTTTTATATCATTAACAACTTTTGCAGGTACAATTTTTTTTGAAGTTGGTAATGTCTTTTTCATTTCTTTTAAATATTTAGCCAAAATCATTGGATCAATTTGAGCAACAGCATCAGGTTGTTGCATATATGAAACAACAATATCAGCTTCTTCTCTCGGCAATTTTAATAATATGGCTTGAGCTTTTACCGGAGGAACTCTTTGCAAAATAACAGCTAAAGCTAATAATTTTAAAATTTTAGCATCACCTGCCGAAATAGGTTTTGCTTGAGAAGGTTGAGCCTGTTGCATTTGTGGTATTTGCTGTTGAGGCATTTGACCTTGATTTTTATCAATATCAACGCCTTCACCAAAAGCGTCCAGTTGCTCTTGAGGCAATTCCTGTGCCATTTTATCTATATTTGACTGAGAAGCTGCTGTTTCCAACGTTTTTTCATCTATATATCCACGTTCTTTTAGTCCGGCAATTGCTTCATTATAAGTTTTTTTAACATGTTCTTCAACCAATGGTAATATTTGTTCGGATTGAAGCCCGTTCATAACAGTTTGTTTTGCTATTTCAAATATAGTTGCAGCAACCGCTTGTAGAATCCCGTCCCAATAATCTCTTGGAATACCTGAATTTATAGTATCAACTGATTTATGAAAAATCCATTCTGCGATTATTTGACTTATAAATGCTGCCTGTTCTGCGGTAAAGGCATATTGTTTATCATTAGAAATAGCTTCACCGGCAAGTGACGCAAAGTTAAAAATTATTCCCGAAACATATTTTTTTTGTGTTTCATGAAAAGTAGGCGGTAAAAGTTCTCCGGCTTGTTGAGCCAGCATTTGAGCAAATTCTTGATGATTAAATCCGGCTATTGCCATTCCTTCCCTACTCTTACTTTATTAACCTTGTTCTATCCAACTTTTTATAGTTTCGCCCATTTCTTCGTCATCAAAATCACCTAAACCGTCGGCTAAGTCAGAAAGTGCAGCATCTAAGTTAATGCCCTGCATATTTCCTGCTGCTGCATTGACACCTACTGCCAAAGGTTCTCTTGAAGCTTGTAATATATCTCTTTGTTGTACTTCTATTAAACCTTGGGACATTTGGGCTTGTTTTTCAAGTAATTCTGCAGCTTTTAAGTTCATATCTCTTAATTGTCGGTCTTGTTCTGTTGATTTTTCTTTTAATGACGCCAATTCTTTTCTTTGTTTTTCTTGTAGTGAACGAGTTTTTCCTGAAATAAATTTCAAGCCACCTGCTAAACCGGCTACAAGAATTACAACAGCTAACCACCATGGATTTCCTGATTCATCTGGTTTTGGAAGATTTACAGCTCTATCTCCCGCTAATAATGGGTCAGTTGAATCTGAGAATGCAATTGTTACGTTTTCGGCTTTTGCCATTGGACTTGCCGCATTAGCTATTAATTCTTTTAATTCTTCTATCGTTGTGTTTGCAGGTAGGGCTTTTTGTTCCATAGTTACGGCAATGGAAATTTCTTGTACCATTCCGGGCTTCATATATTCATTTACTTGTGTTTTTGTTACTCCGTATTGAGTTTCTTTAGCAGAACGTGAGTAACTTCTGTTTTGGGAAGAATCAGTTCCGTTTGCAGGTAAACCATTCGGTAAGTAAACACTTACGGCATTTGTACCTTTATTTGTATCTTGAGTTTGGTCGCCCAATCCTTCTGTAAAAGTTTGCTCATTTACTGAAGCTTTTCTTTCAGGGTCATAAATTATACTGAATTTTTCAACCGGTGCTTGGGTTAAGAATGTACTTACAGTCGTTACATAATTTCCTTTCCCTATTAATCTATCCAATTGAACAGCAACCTTTTGTTGCATGTATTTATCATTTTCTTGTATTTTTTGTAAAAGTTCATCTTCTGCGTTAATAATACTTGTATAAACATTTCCGTTAGTATCTGTTATTGAGATGTTTTCAGAAGTTAATCCTGTAACACTTCCTAATAACAAGTTTGTAATTGCTTTAACTTTTATTAAATCCAATCTATCGCCTGATGGCATGACTATTTGAACAGTTGCTGTAATTGGTTTTTGCATTGATGTAAACATTGTTTGTTCCGGAATTGAAATAAATACAGTAGCATTTTCAATCGGCGGAATTTTTCTTATTAATCTCGCCAATTCTCCGTTTATAGCTCTTGCTAATCTTATACGTTTATCTTCTTTAGTTGATGTAAAATCTCCTTTATCAAATATTTCTAAACCTATATTTTGATCCATTAACCCGCTTTTTACAATTGCAAGTAATGCTCTATCCCGTTGAGTCGGTGTATATTCTTTTAAAAATATGGTAGATTTTGTTCCGTCAAGCTTTCTGTCTGCAGTAATTCCTTCTCTTGCTAAAAGAGCTTGTATTTCGATTGCTTTGCCTAAGTTATCGGTAGTTAACAAATCCAATGGTTCTTTTATAACTTTTTCTTTAACAACTTTACCACCCTCAGCAGTGTTTTTAGAGGAACTTATAACTCCCATTACAATTGAAAACAATAGTACAAGTGAAATAGCACCGGCTATTCCATATAACAAAGGTTTATTTTCTAATAATTGACTGAAATCAAGATTATCCATATCTCTCCCAATTTTCACATATCATAGATATTATACTACTTTTTGCGTTTTAAGGTAACTCTATATTTGAATTTGCATTATTTTTTCGTACGTTTGAATGACTTTTGTTGTAACTTGTGTTGCGACGTTAACGCCAAGCTCCGCTTTAGCCATAGCGGTCATAACATCGTGTATATCAACATTTTCACTGCCCATCATTGCATCTTTTAACAATTGATCGGGAGCATTCATTTGTTGATTTAAGTTTTCAACTAATCCAGACATCACACCTTTAAAATCGGCTGTTTCAGGCTTTTCTATCCGTTGCATTCTTCCGGGTTGAATACCTTCCATTCCCGTATCTAACTTTGTGTGCTGAATTCTTGTTGCTAAATCATATTTAGGATAAAAACTGTGTAACATACTTCACCTACTATCTTCTTTTTTCTTATATATCGCCATTATTTGAGTTTTTTTTACCTTTATTTGATAAAATCATCTTTTTACAGTAGCTTTTCTTAATAGAATTTAATGTTTTTTATAAAAAAAGCATTATTAAGCTTTATAAAACTTAATAAAAAAACAAATTTTTTTAAAATTTATATATAAAAAAGTTTATTTGATTAAATAATCTTCTATACCCTCAAATATAGATGACATCATTTTTTCTTTAAAGTTACTTGAATTAAGATTAGCGACATCTTTTTCATTTTTCAGATTACCTGTTTCAATAAGGACAGCAGGAATAGGTAAAGTTGTATTTTTATCTGCTGATAATACGCCCAGCGATTTTGGTTTTTTATGAGTTATTCCTTTAAACCAACTATCTGCATTTAAATTATTAACGATAGAATTAGCTAGTTCATCATCTTTTTTATCTAAACCACCTCTATCATTAGGCATTACAAATATTCCACGTTCAGAACCAGCCGAATTACTATGTAAACTTATCAGTAAATTAATTTTATTTTTTGCAACAATGTTTCTTATAGCCGTCATCGCTGTGTGAACGGAACCTTGTACATATATAACTTTTCCGCCTTCAGATGTTATTTTTTTAATTAAATTATCAGAAAACTTTCTATTTACATCCCATTCTTCAAGTGCTTTTCCGCCGTTCCCTATAAATTGGTTTGTTTCTATATTACTGTTTTTTGAATTCATTTTTGCATTACTTGTTCCGGGGTCGAAATTTACATTAATTTTTTCGCCTGAAACATTTGCCATACAACCGCCGTGCCCTGAATTTATAATTATTGTTTTTCCACTTAGAATACCTTTTTTAGTCGGTTCATAAGTTTTGATATCAGCTACTATATTCCCGTTAGCATTAACAACAGGCAGTGGTCTTTTAATAAAGCGTTTATTTTTTTCTGCAGTTTTTTGCCATTCAGCATGCAAGGTACTAACGGTAAAATTACTTGACTTGCCTTTTACCAAAACGGTTTTTGTATTGTCTTTGGAAGTATCAATATTTTTTTTAACATCTTTTATTTCTGAATTTGCAGAAATTTTTCCATCAAACATTTTTGAAACAGTAAGATTATATTCTGCCAAAATATTTGGATAGGCTTCTTGTGATATTTTCCCTCTTGCAACTTCAGTCCCCATATTTTTTATACCGTTTGTGTAAACTTTTTGTGCGGATTGCAAGACTTCTTGAGGAATATTATCTTCAAATATTTTTGAAGCATTATTCATTTCCCATAATCGACGTTTATTTAATCCGCTCAAATATACTTTAACAAGTTGACCGTTTTTATTTTTTACTAAGGAATAATCTTGCGTTAAATTGGAAACAACTTTGACATAATCTTTGTTTTTCAAACCGTTAAAAAGTTCTGAATTATCTCTGACAGCACCCAAGCCTTTATTAAAAGCTAAATCAATAACAGATTCTTTTACGCAAACAGGAATATCTTTATACACATCTTCACCGATTAAAACTTTTAAATCTTCATTTATATCTAATAAATCTTGTGCCAATATCGTATAAATTTCATCATCTTTAAGTGGTTTTGTATATTTTTCGGCTTCAGAATCTTTTAAAAGATGCCCGATTCCGATAGAAGAATTCCCATTAACATCAAGGTACACTTCTTTTTTGACTTTTTCTATGTCTGATAAATAGTTAATGTAATTGTTCGTAAATCCCATCATTTTTGCCACATCTTTTGCAGATGATATATTTTTTGCAACATATTTTTGAGGAATAATAAGTGTATCTTCAGGGTGAATGACGGAATTTTTAGTAAGAGAATTTTCCGCAAGAAGTCTCATTGTAGAAACGCCGTTCTTTTTAGCTATATTACCGAGGCAATCTCCATTTTGAACTATGTAAATCATTCTTTCGGTTTTATCTATGTAGTTTGTATCATAAACTGCTACGGTCGTGTTCATTTCTTTATCTTTTTTGCTAGAAGAACAGGTATTAGTTATTATTCCCAAAGTCGGCAATAAAAATAATCCGGCTAATACGCCCATTTTTACTGATTTGGGAGCTTTTTTTACAGTTTCCTTCGTTTTTTCAGCTATATTTTGTACAAATTTTCCGGCTTCTGATTTTTTAGAGCTGAAATTATTTTTATTGGAGGGTAAATTGTTGTTCATTATAATCATAAAATATCACCTATAGTTAATATGAAATATATGAATATTTGAAATTGCCGAAATTTTTTTAAAACTTTACAAAAATTAATTTAATTTTTAAGTGTTTAGTTTTGTAACAGAACAAGATTAAAATGAAAATATAGATTATTGCTTGATGTAGAATTAATGTATATATTTCAGAGGATAAAAAGGATAAGAATTGACATGGAAAATGGGACAAAAACTCACGAAATTACCGTTGACGTTGTAATTTTCACCATAAAAGACGGGAAATTGCAGGTTCTTCTTATAAAAAGGGAACACGAACCGTTTGCCGGAAAGTGGGCTATCCCGGGCGGATTTATTTCTATGAAAGAGGATTTGGATCAAGCTGCACTACGTGTTTTAAAAGAAAAAACCAATGTCGAAAATATTTATCTTGAACAATTGTATACTTTCGGAGCTCCAAACCGTTATCCTAATGCCAGAGTTATCACTTGTGCTTATTTTGCACTTATCCGATATGAAGATTTGCTTATTGAAGAAACTCAGGACTTAAGGTGGCATAGGGTCTACGAGTTACCGGCATTGGCATTCGATCACAAGGAAATTATTGAATATTCACTTAAAAGGACAAGAGAACGTTTGGAAATGTGTCCTGTTGCTTATCAACTTTTAAATGAAAAATTTACACTTACTGAAATGCAAAAAGCTTATGAACTTATTACAAATAAAGAACTTGATAAAAGAAATTTCAGAAAGAAAGTTTTATCAACAGAGGGATTAATTGAATTGGACGAATTTTCAAAAACATCTTCAAAACGTCCCGCAAGACTTTACATGTTTAATCATATAAGTCTTAATTCAAAAAGAGCACATTTTATATCTATGAAATAAAGGAAAACTTATGTTAGGAATAACTTGGACATTACAAATAGTATCAGCGGTTTTATTAATAGTATTAATATTATTACATTCCCCGAAAGGCGATGGAATTGCCGGTATCGGTGGTGCAAGTCAATTGTTTTCTTCACAGAAAAGTGCAGAAAAAGGTTTGAACAAACTTACAATGTATGTTGCATTAACATTTATTATTTGTACATTTTTACTTGGATTTGGCATTATAAAATAAGCTTAAGCACTTTTATTTCCTCCAAATAATTTGCCTAGTATATTTGTTGCACCACCTAGGACGTCGCCTAATTTTCCGCCAAGTCCGGCTACTTTTCCAAGAACTCCGCCAAGTGTAGTGTTTTCGTCAAATTCAACACCTAATGAAGCAGCATACGCCTTAATTTCATTCATATCAACAGAGCCATTGCCATTGCCATCTGCTGCTTTTATTACATCAGAACTGCTATATACTTCTGACATTCCCCATTGTTTCAATAACGCATTAATTTCTGTGGCATCAAGACCTCCGGTTTTATCTGAATCAGCCCCCTCAAAAATAGAACCTAATGTTTTATCTTTATTTTGTAAAATCTGAGGTGCTGATTTTAGAAATTGTGTCATTGCATTTACATTACTTGCAGCATTAACGTCTAATGTCATATTAAACTCCTTTAATTTTATAATACACATATATAAAGTATATATATATATATATTGCGTATTTATATTATAAATATTAAGTTATATTAAGATTTGACTTTTTATTATATTTTATTTTACATAAAAATATGGACGAAATTTTTTCGAGAAATGAGCTTTATTGGGGCAAGGAAGGTCAACAAAAATTGGCTGATTGTCATATTGCGATTTTCGGGCTTGGCGGAGTTGGGGGTTTTAGTGCGGAAATGCTTGCTCGGGCTGGAGTTGGCAAGCTTACTTTAATTGATTTTGATACTGTTTCAAAATCTAATATAAACAGACAAATTATTGCTTTAAACTCTACGGTTGGAAAGAGAAAAACTGAACTTTTTGAAAAAAGACTTAAAGATATAAATCCTGATATTGAACTTAATGTGATAGATGATTTTTATACGGAAGATTTTCAAATACCTGATTGTAATTTTGTAATAGATGCAATTGATACGATGCGTTCAAAAGTTGCTTTGTTAGAAACTTGTTATAATAAGAAAATTCCTATTATAACTTCAATGGGTGCCGGTAATAGAATTGACCCAACGCAATTATATATTTGTGATATTTCTGAAATTAGAAATAAAAAAGATGTTTTTATTTCTAATATTTTAAGACAACTTGATAAAAGAAATATTAAAAGCGGAATTTCTTGTGTTGTAAGTGATGAAAAGCCGATTTGTCTTGATAAAATTCAAAATACTGAAAAAATCAGGACAAAAAAAGGCGAAATTTTTGAATTTACAAAAATTTCGCCGGCATCAACACCTTTTGTTGCCTCAACTGCAGGAATTTTTATGGTGGCTTTTGTTGTAAAAAAAATATTGGAAAACAAATAGCAAAAAAAAATATATTTGTATTTTAAAAAAATATGAATATTAATGGTCAAAATCAAAATATATCATTTAAATCGAATATAAATATTGTTAGCTTTATGAAATATGTAAAGTTAAGAGGTAATTTGCACCCAAAGTATATAGATTATTCGGCTTGTATTGATGAATTTATTAAGACCGATAAATTGTTGGATACAGATAAAATAAGAACTTGTACGGCAGGTGCAGTTGTAGGAAAGAATGGTTTATTTCCGCTTTTTGGAGAAAAAACTGCATGCGGATTTCATTTTTTGGATTTAAAAATTACCGATAAAGAAGCTGAAGATCGAGTTAAATTTCTTATGTCGCAAATAGAAAGACCCAAAAATGTTTTACTGATAGGAAGTAAAAATTTAAAAAGCAGCTTACATTCCATTCCTTTTTTTAATAAGATAGAAAATGAATTTTTAAATATAATGGATAATGTAAGTATTTTTAAAACGCATAAACTTGAATATAATCAAACTCACTTTATTTATACAGGAATTGACGATACGTTTACGGTATGTGTAAATTCAGCCAGACCTTTAGAAGATAGGGGTATTGATGATGTCAAAGATATTTATGATTTGGCAAGCAGGTTTGAAAAAATAAGAATAGCAAATACGGATAAACTTTTTATAGATGGTAAAGAAGTATCAAGAAAAATATTTGAACCAATTTTTAATAAATAAATTATTCTTTATGGATTAAAAGCCCGCATTTACTGCATGCTAAGATTTTCCCCGTGGAGTCTACAGGCATGAATACATGTTCGCATTTTTCATATTCGGACATTTCTTTATTTTCTTCTATTTTGTTGAGATGTTCTTTTTTACCCAGAAGATTTAAAATTTTTTTATTAATAAATTCAAAAATATACATGATTAAAGCCTAAAACCATCGGGAAAAATTTCAGAAATTGTTTTGACATAACAAGTATCTTCGCCTTCTGTAATGATTTTTGCATCTTGATTGGGCGAAAATTCAAAGATAAATTGCCTGCAAGCACCGCAAGGTAAGCAATTTGAAGCGTCAGGAGAATAAATGGCAATAGCTTCAATTTCCCTGTCGCCTGAGGCAACAGCAGTTGTGATTGCATTTCTTTCAGCACAAATTGTCATGCCGTAACTTGAATTTTCAACATTGCAACCGCAATAAATATTTCCGCTTTTCATTAGAACACATGCACCGACTCTAAAATTAGAGAACGGGGCGTAAGCATTGGTTGATGCTATTTTAGCTTTTTCTAAAAGCTCATTATAATTCATTTGCCACCTCTTTTATTATTTTATCTATTATAATATCTTTTCATATTTCAAAATCACCTAATTGTATTAAAAATTATTTATATTACGTATTTTTACGTATTTGATTGTTTCGGAAAATAGTGTAAAATTATACTTATGAAGAAGTTTGTCTTATTATTTTTAGTCTTAATATCAGTATTGATAAATAATCCTAATGAAGCACGTGCAAACATTGATTTGTTGGTAATTCCCGATAATTTAGAGGTTATGGGAACAAAATTTGCAATTTATCCGGAATCTTCCGAATTATTAGCTATTGAAGTTTTAAATTATTTAAAGGGTGCAAACTTAAATATTCCGAGCATAAGTGTTGTCCGTAGTCAGTTTAACTCCAACTCAAGACTTAAAACAACTGCAAAAACAATGTTAAATCGTTTTAAATTTTCGTATGCACCGGATTTTGTCGCATTAAAACAGATTGCGGATTCTTTTCATACGGATTATATATGTTTGATTACGACGAATATAGACATACAAAATTATGTTCTCAGAAGAACTTTTTGGGATTTTCTTAATATTCCGGGAGCCGCTGTTATCGACCCTGCTTATAAATTAACAACTTATATCGTATTGGTTAGTGTAAATGATGAAAAAATATTGTATGAACAAAAATTTAATAAGATGCTTAAAAAAGTTGAAAACAGAATTTTAATGCCTGAATTGGGACCGAATTATGATGTAATTCAAAAAATAAAAATGCATTATGCTGTTGTATCGCCGATTGTTGCTCAAAATGTAAGAATGAAAATCGATCCTGCTTATGAAGCTCTTGTAAATGCTGAATTGGGTGAAAATCAATCTTCACTGGAAGAACAACGTCTTAAATTTGATGAGAAAATTTCAAATCCTTATAAGCAATTCTATGAAACAAGAGAAATTAAATATCTTTTCAGAGCAATGCCTAAAAAGAAGGTTAAGGTAAATGAAACGAAAGTCGTTCCTGTGGAGGGAGAAATTCCTGCTGTTCAACAAATTAATCCTTTACCTTTGCCAAGTGATACTGAAAAAGAAATAATTGATGTTAAATTAACAAAACCTGAGGAAAAAACAACGGAAATGCCGGAATTAAGGCCTGCGGTTCCTGTAGAAACACCTGTTTCGACTGAAACGACTAATCCGTCTTCTTCAATAACTTCTGAAAAGCAAACTGTTATTGAAACTAAAAATGTTAAAGTTAAAAATAAATCAGAAATAACTTCTAAGCCTCAAACTGAAATTAAGACGAAGGCTACTGCTAAAATACAAAAAAATGTAAATGAAGATTTAAACGGAATTATTATAAAACCAATCGTAATAGCTCCTGATACAGATAACTCTGGCATTTTGTTTGAAGGTTTAAAAAAGCCTCAAGTTAGAATTAGGGAAAGTAAATAATTATTATTTATTTTCAATTGTTTGAGTTTCAGCAGATAAAACCGCAACCATTAGCCAAAATACAATTTGTATTTGAGGTCTGTAAAATACTGTATCAACAAATCCGTGAATTAACATTCCGAGAATTGAGATAAAAGCAGTTAAAATAATTGCTTTATCTAAGTTTTTTGCATTTGAAAATAAAAATTTTATCGCATAATATAATACAATTC
Source organism: uncultured Muribaculaceae bacterium (assembly GCA_964469445.1). GTDB lineage: Bacteria > Cyanobacteriota > Vampirovibrionia > Gastranaerophilales > Gastranaerophilaceae > CAYYAL01. The sequence goes on along the minus strand of CAYYAL010000020.1, from coordinate 8,618 downwards.
CGATAAATAATATAAAAAATATTAAGGCGAAAATTCCGCTTTCGACGATTGTTTCCAAATATATTGAATAAGCACTTAAAGCATCATAGCCCGTTTTCATATAAAGTCCGTAAATTTCTCTAAAATTTTGATTTCCTATGCCGATTCCTAACCAGAAGTTATCTTTTACCATGTCAAAGGCGGATTGATAAACATTCATTCGAAATGATGTAGACGAATCTTCTCTAAATGTAAATATGGATAAAAAGCGAGTTCTCAATCGACTTATAGAACATATCAAAAAGCTTGCGGATAAAAATAAAGCGGAAATGACCGAATAATATATTGTTTTTAATTTTTGATTATTTTGAATGAATTTGAATAACAGAACCATTAAAATGAGTGCTGAACCTACAACCGCCAAATATGCACCTCTGCACCCTGTCATTAAGATAACGATTAAAGATAAAAATAACATTAAACTTGAAAGTATGCAGGTTTTTTTATGTTTTTTTAAAAAGCTATAAATTGAAGCAAATATTAATGTAGGATAGGCTGCAATTAAATATCCGCCGAATAAATTCGGATTAAAAGGTTTTAATGAGCCGTAAACTCTTGTCATAATATCTTCTTCATTAATATTAGAAATATCTTGCCATGTGGAAATTTCTTCAATGTGATTGAAGTTTTGCAAAACTCCTATAACGCTTTCGATGCTGACTAAAATTCCGAGGAATAAGAATATATAAGGTATTTTACCTTTATTATCTTTTAAGTAAAAAACTAAAGACATATAAAAAGATAAATAAGTAAAAGTTTTTAAAAATCCTTTAAAGCTTAATATATAAAGAGAAGACCCCATTAAGCTTATAAATACGGTTAATAAATATAAAATTAATATTAATTCAAACAAATTTGGTTTAAATTTTTCACCTTTTTTAAACGAAATTTTTATAATAGTTAAGAAAAAAGCCACTAATGCCAAATAACCGATTAAATCTGATACTGCAAAAACTGATAGTCCAAAGGTCAGTAATATAAAAAAGAATATAATACTGTCAATATTTTTTAAAATAAAACTGCTTTCATAAAAAGAATTGAGTTTATATTGAAAAAAATTTAATATTTTATTAAAAACTGAAATAATAAAACTATTGTACATCTTTTGTCATATTCAATTGGTTATCTAAAGTCTTATCAACAGATTTAGTTTCAGGTAAAACCTGTATATCTGAAACAAGTCCTGTTAATTTATAATCCTTGCCTTCTAACGTTATAGGCAAGCCGATTTTAATTTTATTTCCGCCGACGACCGCCCCGTCTTTTGTAATTTTTGCAGTATCCACAATTGATACAACCATATCGTACAAAAATATTTGAGAATAATCATCGACTAACGTAAATTGTTCATTAGGTTTTCCTGAAGGTAAAATTGCTTTTCTGGCATCGGCTTTCACATCAAGAATTTCTAATTCGGTATAAGGAACATTTCTTATTGTTACGAAAGTTTTTTCGCCTTTTTTTAAAGGATTAGTCGGGCTTGTAATTGTAACGCCACGCAAAAATACTTGAAATCCTATTCTTGAAGTTGCTTCAATTTGTTTATCCGCAGTAGCTCTTACTTTTTTATAAGTGAAAAATCCTACCCCTAAAGCTAAAATTATTAAAGCCAAAATTATAAAGTCAAACCATTTTAAATTTTTAATTTTTTCTAACATAAAATCCTCAAACTTTCTGTGTTTTTAAGTATTTCAGCAACGGAAGTGGTAGCACAACCGAAACTTCTGACAACAATTGATGCTGCAATATTACCTATAACAGCTGCGTATTCAGGTTCGGCACCTGCAGCCAAAGCCAAGCTATACAATGCCGTAACTGTATCGCCTGCCCCTGTTACATCAAAAACTTCTGATTTATTAAATACAGGAATTTTTGTAAATTTATCGCTATTAAAAACTGCCATTCCGTCAGAACCACAAGTTATTAATAAAGATTTTGAATTGGTTTTTTCTAAGACTTCAAATCCTGCTTTTTTTAAAGTTTCTTCATCTTTTATAAAATAACCTAAAAACTTTTCAGTATCAGGCAAATTCGGCGTCATAGAAGTTGCGTTCATATAATTATCAAAATGCCTTTGGGCATCTATAATAATGACTTTATTATATTTAGTTGCAATTTCAATCGCATTGTTTATAATATTTTGAGTTAAAGAACCTATATGATAATCAGACAGTATAATTGCATCATATTCTGGAATTGTTTCTTTTAAATTAGCGATTATTTTATCTTCGGTAATTTTTGAAACAGGAGCATTTGTTTGTCTGTCAATTCTTACTATTTGTTGTGTTACTGATTGAGAACATGCACCTGAAATCCGAGTTTTAGTGATGGTTTTTCTATTCTCATCAACTACTAAATATTTAGTATTAATCCCCGCCGTTTCAAAAGCTTCTTTTAATTGCTCGGCTTGATAATCTTTGCCCACAACTCCGATAACACTTACTTTATGATTATTGATTTCGGAAGCATTATGTGCTGCATTTGATGCTCCGCCTAAAATAAGATTTGTGTGCGTATGTTGCAATATCAAAACCGGTGCCTCTCTTGAAATTCTTTCCGTATCTCCGTAAATCATTTCATCAAGAGCTAAATCACCAACAACCAAAACCTTTTTATCAGCCATCTTATTTATATATGATATTAATTTTTCTCTATCTATATTCATAAATTGCCATTATACAAAATATCTTGTATAATAATTTTAACATAAATATTATAAATCAATACATTAGGAGATAACGTTGGATTATATTAATTCAAAAGATGAGTTCAGTGATGAATTTTTAGATGAAACCGATAAAGAAGTCAATCAAAATGATTTAGATGAGAAAATACAAGATAATTTATCTTCATCAGAACCTTCTTTTTATGATGAAAATTCAGATTTACCTGTGGAAAATATTCCTTCAGTTAAAGAAAAAATAGAGTTTGAAGAAGTTGATGAGAAGGAAAATCAAACGAATTCAGAAAGTGTTGCTGAAAAATTACCTTCTGATGTATCTGAAGATAATCAATTAAATCAACAGTATCGAGAAGAAACCGATAAAATAAGAAAAGAAGTTGAAAAGTTAAGAAATACTAAAAAATATGTTATTTATGTTAATGAAGAAAATATAAATTTTATAGACAGCCTTTCAATTGAAGAAAGAAAAGAAATTATAAACGATATTTTGCATGAACAAGATGCTTATTTTGCGGCTAAAAAAAGACAAAAACAGAGAAAAATCTTTTTATTAAATGTTCTTATTATTTGTATTACTTTTGTTATCGGATTTCCGATAATGTTTATGGTTGTTAATAAAGCAATGCAGGCTACAATTCAAAATTACAGTTCCTCAAGAAAAAATTTCGAAAAATTATATAGAAATGAAGGTAAATTAAAGAAAGACCAACCAAACGCTAAGAAATATTATTATTAATAATTTCTGCAACTTCTTTTGATGAAATTTTATCTGATAAAATTTTACCGACTTCTGATAAATCTTTTATGTGGTTTTCTCTCGCTGTTTGATTGTATAAAAGATTTTCAATATTTGAAACAATATTTTTAACACTCAATTTATTTTGAATTAATTCCGGCACAATATCTTTATTCGTAATTATATTAGGTAAGGAAACTTTTTTAATACATCTTACTAGCAAATAAATCAAGTAAAATAATTTAGGTCCTTTATAGGCAATAATCATTGGGGTTTGATATAATGCAGCTTCTAACGCAACAGTTCCTGAAGCCAAAATTAAAGCATCTGAAACACTTAATAAAGCTTGATTATCTCCTTTTATAATTTTAAAATCAGCATTTTTTATAAAATTTTTATACGTTTCATCAGATATATTGGGAGCTTGTGAAAAAGCAAATTGCAAATCAGTATGATTTTTACGTAATTTTTCAGTCGATTTTATAAAAGTTTTCATTAAATTTTTTAATTCAAAAATTCTTGACCCCGGAAAAATAGAAACTAATTTTTTATTTTTATCCAGACCGTATTTTTCGAAGAATTCATCTCTGTCTGCTTTAGGCTGTATTTGTGAAATCAAAGGGTGTCCGCAATAATGCACATCTATATTTTCACTTTCATACATTTCTTTTTCAAACGGAAAAATACAAAGGACTTTATCTACATATTGTTTAATTTTTTTGATACGCCATTTACGACTTGCCCAAATCTGAGGCGGAATATAATAAAAAACTTTTATTCCGGCTTTTTTTAAAAATTTCGCTACATTTAGATTAAAAGCCCCGTAATCTATTAATAAAACCATGTCAGGCTTATAATCATTAATTAAATAATCAACCAATCTTTTTCCTAAAGACAAATGGTCTTTAATAATTTTAAGAGAAATTCCGACAGACCCCATTTTTTTGTGATTAGAAAAGAGTTTGACCCCTTCTGCATTAAGATTATCTCCGCCGATTGCTTCTATTTCAATAGAAGAATTAATTTTTTTTAATTCTTTAACAACATTTGAAGCATGGATATCTCCGGATAATTCTCCTGTAATAATAAAAAGCTTTTTGCTATCCAAATTTACACCTAAACTGCCATTATTACTATATTATTTTTATCGGCGAATTTTATGACATCTTCCTGATCAACAATAATAGTTTCACCGGCTTCAACAGCCAAAACAGCAGCCCTGTATTTTTTAACATTTTTTAAGGTTTTTAAACCTATTGCCGGAATATCAAATCTTTTATCTTGATTTGGTTTCGCAACTTTTACAATAACGGCATCTCTTTTTGCAATTTTAGAGCCTCTTTTGATACATCTGTCAGTTCCTTCAATTGCTTCGACTGCCATTATCATTTTGTTTTTAATGACAACTGATTGTCCGACATCAATTTTACCCATTTCTTTTGCAAGCCAAAATCCGTAATTAACATCTTCCATTTGTTCTTTAGTTGGTTGTACCTGCCCTAAAATTCCAGCAGGAATCATTAAATTTTTTATAAAAATAGTTTGATCTAAAACAGTTATGCCTATTTTTTCTAATTCATTAACGATAAGCATCATAACTTTGTCATCATTAAGTCTTTCCAAGGTATTTAAAAGAGTTATAGCTCTTTTGTCAAATTTCGGACATCTTAATAATAATCCTTTATGAACTTTTCCGATAAATGTAAGTTGTTTTATGTCTTCATCTTTAAGTGTCTTTTCAATTTTATTAATTTCGCCCGGACTGAATGTATAAACTTTTGAACAATATTTTTTTAATTCTTTAACATTATCGGAAGAAAGTGAAATTGCAACGACTTCAAATCCGTTTTCAACAGCATGTTGTGCCATTTTGACGGGTAAAATCCCGTCTCCTGCAATAAGTCCTTGTTTAGGTTCAAGAATTATAGACAATTTTTCTTCCTTACTTCTCTAATCTTGAGAAAATAATACTACAAAAATAAATTTATTAAAATATTCATGTTAAAATAATTAAAAAAGGAGTTAATTTATGGCATCGGTTTTAGATTCTTTTAAAGAAATTTTAGATGATAAATCAACAATTGTAATAAATCTTTTACTTACAATTCCGATTTTTTATACTTATGTTTTGTTTCAATCACAAAGCCCTGATTTTACATTATTTTTTTATATAACAAGTTTTCTTTTAATACTCATTATTGCGGAAACTGCGAATTTTTATATTACGCAAGACAAAAATGTTTTTCATATTTTAAATCCGCTTAAGCTTATATTGATGGCATTTCAATTACTTTTGGGTGTTATTCCCGTCGGAATTATTACTGTTTTTTTAACAATTCCTATTATAAACTTTATAAATATTGAATATTATACTGATATAGTTTTAAAAACAGGTGTTTGGATTGTTTCAATCGCAATTATTTTAACGTCTTTTCTTAGTTTTATAAAAGATAGAAAAATTTTAAATGCTTATAACGTTGTAAAAATTTTTAAACGTGGTGGCGATACAATCGGGGCAACATTTAAGTTGGTATTATGTCTGTTAATTTTTAATGCTGTTACGTTTGGCGTTTTTGGTTATATTTTATATATTTTCTTTAAATTTGATCTTATAACTGTTGTTTTTATTTGTTATGCCGTTGCATTTAATGTAAGTGTAATCGGGCATCATTTAGCTCAAATGGAATATGAAATAATAGAATTTTATGATAATAAAGTTCATACCGTAAATTAAGTTAAAGCATTTCTCTTAATTCTTTTAATTTGTCTCTTATGGCAGCAGCTCGTTCAAAATCAAGAATTTTGGCGGATTTGAGCATATCTTTTTCTAATTTTGTAATTAATTTAGGTAAATCTTTCTTTTCAATATTAAGATTAACCATTTCTTCTGCAACAATGTCTTCAAAATTTCTGTAACTAGCAACGAGTGCGAGCAAATTGTTTTCAATAGGTTTTTTGATGGTTTGCGGAATTATTCCGTATTTTTGATTGTAAGCAAGTTGCACTTCCCGACGTCTTTGGGTTTCATCAATTGCTTTTTGCATTGATTGAGTAATGTTATCTGCATACATAATTACAGCCCCGCAAGCATTTCTGGCAGCACGTCCTATTGTTTGAATTAAACTTGTTTCAGAACGCAAAAAACCTTCCTTATCCGCATCCATAATTGCGACTAAGGAAACTTCAGGAATATCAAGTCCTTCTCTTAAAAGGTTTACCCCGATAAGAACATCAAATTCCCCAAGTCTTAAATCTCTTAAAATTTCAATTCTTTCCATAGATTTAATTTCGCTGTGTAAATAACGAACTTTAACATCTTTTTGTTGTAAATATTCACATAAATCTTCTGCCATTTTTTTAGTTAATGTTGTTATCAAAACCCGTTGATTTTTTTCAGCACGTTGTTCAATTTCTTTTAATAAATCCGTAATTTGCCCCTCAATAGGTCTTACGCTTATTTTAGGGTCGAGAAGCCCTGTTGGCCTAATTATTTGCTCTACCAAGTTTGATGAAGTTTGACGTTCAAATTCAGCAGGGGTTGCTGAAATATAAATCTTTTGCCCCACTTTTTCAAAAAATTCTTCTTCTTTCAAAGGGCGGTTATCCTTTGCACAAGGTAATCTAAAACCGTAATCCACAAGCGTTTCTTTTCGAGATTTATCGCCGAAATACATACCTTTTAATTGCGGAATTGTAACGTGAGATTCATCAATAACTGTCAAAAAATCTCCTTTAAAATAATCTAATAAAGTTGCAGGAGCTGAACCTACTGGACGACGCTCTATAATTCTCGAATAATTTTCTATTCCCGAACAATAACCCATTTCTTTTATCATTTCAATATCGTATTTAACCCGTTGTTCTAAGCGTTGGGCTTCGACAATTTTATTTTGATTATTTAATTCAACTAAGCGATTTTTTAATTCAGCACGTATTAATGAAATAGTTTCATCAACATTTTCATCGTAAGAAAGATAATGAACCGCAGGATAAATAACTATTTTTTCAGGTTTTTCAAGAATTTCACCTGTTATATTGTCAATTTTTACAATTTTTTCAATTTCGTCTCCGAAAAATGAAATTCTGGTAATAATTTTCTCATAAGCAGGAACAATTTCTATTATATCGCCTCGAACTCTGAAATTAGACCGCTCAAGCACTGTATCATTTCTCGTATATTGAACCGAGACAAGATAATTTAAAAAATCTTCTCGGTTTAATTCTTGTCCGATTTCAAGAGATAAAGCTCCTTTAAAATAATTTTCAGGCAATCCCAAACCGTAAATACAGCTTACAGAAGCCACTATTATAACGTCATTTCTTTCATATAAACTTCTTGTCGTGTTGTGGCGAAGTCTGTCGATTTCTTCGTTTATTGAGGCCGTTTTTTCAATATAAGTGTCTGTTCTGGGAATATAAGCTTCCGGTTGATAATAGTCATAATAACTTATAAAATATTCGACAGCATTATCGGGAAAAAGTTCTTTAAATTCGTTATATAATTGAGCGGCAAGAGTTTTGTTATGAGCAATTACAAGAGTTGGCTTTTGAATTTTTTCAATAACATTTGCGATGGTAAAGGTTTTCCCGCTACCAGTAATTCCGAGTAAAGTCTGACTGTCCGCACCGTTTTTTAAGCCGTTTGTAAGACTTTCAATAGCTTGCGGTTGATCACCTGTCGGAGAATATTTTGAACTGATTTTGAAAGACTTTTCCATAATTGACACTCTTATAATTATATAGTTATCTCGAAATAATAGCGGTAACGGGATTTGAACCCGTGTCAACAGAATGAGAATCTGCCATCCTGACCCCTAGACGATGCCGCTAAGGTTATAAAATCAAAAAAAAGAAGTCTTATCGACTTCTTTTTTTGATTGGTGGAGGATAGGAGATTCGAACTCCTGACCCCCTGCGTGCAAAGCAGGTGCTCTACCAGCTGAGCTAATCCCCCACGTTTGTTTATTAAATTTTCATTTCTCAGCTGTAGAGCACCTGTGCAGATGTCTTTACTTCGTAAAGCTTTCGCTTTACTGGGGCAGCTGAGCTAATCCCCCACGTTTGTTTATTAAATTTTCATTTCTCAGCTGTAGAGCACCTGTGCAGATGTCTTTACTTCGTAAAGCTTTCGCTTTACTGGGGCAGCTGAGCTAATCCCCC
>CAYYAL010000019.1:7296-20687 GCA_964469445.1 uncultured Muribaculaceae bacterium | reverse complement strand
TGAAAATTTCTCCAACCGTTCATATCATCAACTATTAATACTCGTTTTTTCATTTTAATTTTTTATCAAGAATTTTATTGCTTTGCCTGCAATATGTTCATTCATTGCTTTTTCAACATCTTTTAGAGGAAGAGTTCCTGTAATTAATTTTTCGACGTCAACTTGACCGGATGCTATTAAATCGAGAGCTTGTCTAAAATATTTTGGGGTATGGTGAAAGACGCTCATAATTTTTATATCTGAATAGTGCAATTTGTTTGTATCTAGAGTAACTGTGGAACCTGATTTACAGCCTCCGAAGAAGTGAACGGTGCCTCCCGGTCTGACGAGAGAGAACATTCTTTCCCAAATTTCAGGTTCTCCGACGCATTCGACTGCAATATCCAATCCTCTTTTTTCATCGGTAAAATCCATAAATATTTTTTCAGGATTTGGGTATTTTTTCAAATCCACGATTTCATCAGCTTGAGCAAATTCTTTTGCAAGTTTTAGTTTTAAAGGATTTCTTCCGCCGACGATAACTCTTGCTCCTTTTAATTTTGCGAGTTTTGCAAACATCAAACCGATAGGACCAATTCCTATTATACCGACAGTTTGACCTGCTTTTATGTCTGTTCTTTCAACTCCGTGAACGACATTTGCTAAAGGTTCTGCAAATGCTGCTTTTTCAAAAGGTAGGTTATCAGGTAGTTTAATCATATTTTTTTGAACAATTCTTGCAGGAATTGTTATATATTCCGCATAAGCACCATTCAATAAATCGAGGTTTTCGCACAAATTATATTCTTCTTTTTTGCAATAAAAACATTCTCCGCAAGGAGCTGAATTTGCTGCTACAACTCTGTCGCCTATTGAAAATCCTTCAACATCATCAGCTATTTTTGCAATTGTTCCTGAAAATTCGTGTCCAAATCCAGATGGAATTTCTTTTATTAAAACGGGGTGGCCTCTGCGAAATGTTTTTACATCTGTTCCGCAAGTCAAAGCTGCTTCTACTTTTACCAAAACTTCCCCTTTTTGCAAAGGTTTTATATTAACTTCTTCATATCTTATATCTTGGGGTCCCCAAAATTGTATTGATTTATTTTTCATAATTTTATATACGCTTTCAAAATTTTATTTTCAACAGTATCTTTTATTGCCTGTTCGATTTTATCAAATTCGTAAATCGTTGACAAGTTTTCCACATTAACTTTTTTTGTTTTGAGTAAATTTAATGCTTCTTTCAAATCATTTGGAGAGGGCGAATAGCTTCCCATAACAGTAAGTTCTCTGTAATAAATTTCGTTATTGGCATAGCCGAAATTTTTCGGAGTACTTGCAAAAACGATTATTTTTCCACCGTCTCTGACAGATTTTAGGGCAAAATCAATTGTTGCATCAGCTCCTGCGGTTAAAAATACGGCACTTGGTTTTATTTCTTTATCAAAAGTTTTTATACCTAATTTATTTGATATTTCTAATCTTTTTTTTATTAAATCAGAACCGAAAACGTTGTGTCCGTAAGCTTTTAGGGCTTGTCCCATAAGAATTCCGATAGAACCCAAGCCTATTACAAGAACGGTTTCTTTTTCTTGCAAATTTGCTCGATTTATAGCCCTGATGCAACATGCAAGCGGTTCCATAAAAGAAGCTTCAACTTCATTAAGTTCTTTTGGAATTAGATGAGCAACATTTTTTAAATGTTCTTCTGAAAGGTAAATATATTCGCTAAATCCGCCCGGAATTATGTTTGTAGATTTAAAATGTTTGCACATTGAATAATGGCCGCTTTTACAAAATTCGCAATTAAAACATGGTATATGGTGTGCAGAAACGATTTTATCTCCGATTTTAAATTCGGTATCGGAATTTATTTCAATAATTTCACCGACTATTTCATGACCTAAAACCGTACCGTTTTTAACGAGTTTTTGTCTGAATTTTACAATATCTGAACCGCAAAGGCCTGAACCAATAAGTTTTACAATTGCACCTTTTTTATTGTTTAGGGTTATATTTTCAGTATTTTTAATTATGATTTTGTCATTTTCGACTTGAGCTGTTTTCATTTTTAAATTTATATATCCATAATTTTAATTATTTTGTTAATATCGACATCTGTCTTTTTAACTTCTGCTTGAGAATATTTAATTGCACTGTCAGGGTCTTTCAAGCCGTTTCCTGTAAGCGTACAAACAATTTTTGCACCTTTTTTGACAAGGCCGTTTTGTGTGGCTTGGATTAAACCTGCGACAGAAGCTGCACTTGCAGGTTCTGCAAGAACGCCTTCACAAGAAGCTAACAATCGGTATGCTTCAATTATTTTTTCATCTGTAACACAGTTTATTATGCCTTTGCTTTCATCACGTGCGTTTTCAGCTTGTTTCCAACTTGCAGGGTTGCCTATTCTGATTGCAGTTGCTATCGTTTCAGGTTTAAAAACTCTTTCGCCTAAAACAATAGGAGCTGAACCAGCTGCTTCAAATCCCATCATCATAGGCAATTTTTTTGAAATTCCTAAATTATGAAATTCTTTGTAACCTTTCCAGTAAGCTGTTATGTTTCCTGCGTTTCCGACAGGTATAAAGTGGTAATCAGGAGCGTCTTCCAAAGCATCTATTATTTCAAACGCTGCTGTTTTTTGTCCTTCAATTCTGTAAGGATTTACTGAATTTACGAGAGTTATCGGATAATTTCTTGAAATTTCTTGAACCATTTCCAAAGCCTCATCAAAATTTCCTTTTATGGCGATAATTTCAGCACCGTACATCATTGCTTGAGAAAGTTTTCCAAGAGCGATGTATCCGTCAGGTATAAGTACAAAACATTTCATGCCGGCTTTAGCTCCGTAAGCTGCAGCTGAAGCACTTGTGTTTCCTGTTGAAGCACAAATAATTGCGTTAGAACCTTCTTCCTTAGCTTTTGAAACAGCCATTGTCATTCCTCTGTCTTTAAAGCTTCCGGTCGGGTTACAACCTTCAAATTTAAGATAAATTTCCGCATCAAGTCCGATTTTTTCTGCTAAATTTTTTGTTTTTATTAACGGAGTATTCCCTTCATTAAGCGTTATAATCGGAGTTTTATCGCTTACCGGTAAATATTTTCCCCATTTATCAATTAAACCTTTATAATACATTTTTGCCTTCCTTAATTTTCTAGAACTCTTATTAAACTGTTGACTTTGTAACCGTTTTGTTTAAGTTTTTCAATCATATTTTGAAGATTAGCTTCTTTAACTTTTTCGGTTACGATAGTTATATCTGCGGTGTTGTTGTTTTGCAATCCTTTTTGTAAAATGCTTGAAAGACTTATACCGTTTTCGGCACAAATAGAGCCGATTGTCGCAATTACACCTGTATTGTTATTAACATTTAAAGACATGTAATATTTATTATAAGTATCCAGATAATTAATCATTTCGGCATTTTTTGAGTGGTTACATCTCATCATCGGAAGAAGATAATCAGTCGTACCGATTTCGGACGTTATTGCTAAAATGTCGCCGACAACAGAACTTGCGGTTGGAAATTCCCCTGCCCCTGAACCTGATAAAACGATTTCGCCCATCGGATATCCGTCTATCATAACGGCATTTGTTACGTAATTTATATGTGCAAGTGTTGATTTCTTTGAAACTAACATTGGGTGAACTCTTACATCTGCTCTGTTATTTTCATCAAGCTGAGCAAGTGCTATTAGTTTTATTTTGTAACCCAATTCGTTTGCCGCAACCATGTCTTCTGCTGTAATTTTTGTTATTCCTTCTCTGTAAACATTCTTAAAATCAACTCTTTGCCCAAAAGCTATGGTAGAAAGAGTTGTAACCTTATAAGCACTGTCAAATCCTTCGACATCGCCTGTTGGGTCACCTTCTGCATAACCTAATTCTTGTGCTTCTTTTAAAACATCTGCATAAGAGGCTTTTTCTGTATCCATTTTTGTTAAGATATAATTTGTTGTTCCGTTTAAAATGGCTGCAATTTTTTTGATTTTATTTCCTCTTAAAATCGTTTTAATCGGCATTATAATTGGAATTCCGCCACCGATTGCAGCTTCATATAAAATGACTTTATTATTTTCTTGGGCAAAATTAAAAAGTTCTTGACCGTGTTTTGCCAAAAGTTCTTTATTTGCCGTTACAACATGTTTTCCGTTCAATATTGCTTTTTTAATTATGCTGAAAGCAGGCTCAATTCCGCCTATTACTTCAACTATAATATCAATATCTTTATCTTGAGTTATTTCTTCAGGATTGTCTGTTAATAAATTTTTATTTAATCCGTCAATATTTCTTTTTTTTGAAAGATTTTTAACAACAATTTTTTTTAATTCAATGTTATCAAAATCTTGTAATACTTTAAAAACACCTGAGCCAACAGTGCCAAGACCTACCATACCTACTTTGATTTTTTTCATAAATTTCTCTCCGTTAGTCAAAAAAATTATAACATAAAAAGAACTTAAAAATCAGGCGGTTTTTTATTTTTATGTTAAAATTCTTTCAGTAGATTTGAGAGGTTATTTATGAATAAGGATTTGATAAAAAAATTTGGAATTTTACTTCTTGCTTTGATTGGATTTTTTACGACATTAAAACTTGCGAGTATTTATTATGATGCAAATTTTAATCCTTATGCACTTTCAAGTTTTTGTTCAATAAATGATTTTATTGATTGTGACGGGGTCGCAAAGACTACTTATTCTGTATTTTTAGGAATTCCTCTGGCTTTTTGGGGAATGTTTTTGTATTCTTTTATAATTCTTTTGTTGTTTTCGCCGAAGTTGAAAGAATTTAGATTATTTAGGTTTTTAGAAGTTTTTAAAAATCCGCTTTCCTATATTTTTGTTTTGGGAATAATTTCTTTCACAATTTCAATGATTTTAGCGTGCGTGAGCATTTTTGAAATAAAAAAAGTTTGTGTGTTGTGCTTTTTCACTTATTTTCTAGATTTTTTAATCGCAATTTTTGCTTTTGATTTTAAGAAAAACATTTTTGAACCCTTTAAGGTAAGTGTTCAAGATTTAATTTCAGGATTAAGCGAGAAAAAATATTTAATAAGTTTTATTGTTGTTGCAATTTTAGGGTTAGGATTTTTGACTTATACATCTGTAAGCTATGTTTTTGCTCCGCAGGTTAAACGTTATAAATCAATCAAAAAATTTGCTGATATGAAAGACAATCCTTTTAAAATTGAAGGTAATATTTTGGGTGATGAAAATGCTAAAATAATTGTTCATGCTTATACAGATTTTCTTTGTCCTGTGTGTTATGCGGAAAATTTGATGTTATTTAGAATTGCAACTGAACTTAACGGAGTTCAAATTATTTATCACAATTTCCCACTCGATTTGGATTGCAATGAATATCTTACAAAACCATTTCATCAAGGCTCTTGTATGATGGCAAAATACAGTATTGCAGCTAAAAAACAAGGTGCTTATTATGATATGGTTGCGGAACTTTTTGAAAATAAACCTATCGGGGAAGAAAATATTTTAAATATGGCATCAAAAATGGGTTTGAATTTAAAAAAATTGAAGGAAGATGCTAATTCCTTAGATACGGAAAATCTTTTGAAAAAAGATATTGACGAAGCTGTTTCATTAAAACTTGACGGAACTCCAGCACTTGTTATTAATGGAAAGGTTTACGCAGGTGTTACTCCGTATTATGAAATGAAGGAAATTTTAATTAATCTTGGTGCAAATGAGCGAAAATAAAATTTTATTACATTCATGTTGTGCGATTTGTTCGGGTTATCCTATAACTTATTTGCAAGATGCAGGATATGAAGTCGTTGTGTTTTTTTATAATTCTAATATTTACCCGATAGAAGAATATCAGAAAAGGCTTTCTGCTCAAAAAATTCTTTGTAATAAATTTAATTGTGAACTTATTGAAGGGAAATATGATACAGAAAGTTTTTATCAAATAGGTTTGAAAGATGAACCCGAAGGCGGTTTGAGATGTTTAAAATGTTTTGAATTGAGGCTTGAAGAAAGTTTTAAAAAGGCAAAAGAACTTGGTATCGATGAAATCACAACATCTCTTCCAATAAGTCCGCATAAAGATTTTGAAAAAATTTCTGCAATAGGCGAGCAATTAAGTCAAAAATATGGTATAAAATATTTAGCAATAAATTTTAAGAAAAAAGACGGATTTTTGAAAACAAATAAAATTGCAAAAGATTTGGAACTTTATAGACAAAATTATTGCGGTTGTCTGTACAGTAAAGGGGTAAATGCTTGATGATTGATTTTTATTTGAAAAAAGATTTAGCGGAAGAAATGATTTTTGATGAAAATGTTAAAAATCTTGAAAAACTTTGTAAAAAAGCCCTTGAAAATGAGGAAATCGTAAATCTTCATTCGCCTGAAATTTATACAGAGCCAAAAACTGTTTATGAACTTTCTGCGATAATTGCCGAAGATATGGTTAAAAAGTATAATGAAAAAAATATTATAACGAGATAATTTATGAGTTTGCAGATTTTATCTGAATATTTGGAATTTTTGGACGTTGAAAAAGGGTTAAGCTCAAATACAATCGATGCTTATCGACGTGATTTGACGGATTTTTTGAATTCTTTTGATAAAACAATCGAAAATATTGATAGATTAAATATAACTTTTTATGTAAGAAATTTGAGAGAAAAAAATTATTCACCCGTGAGCGTTACCCGCAAAATTGCTTCTTTGAGGGGTTTTTTCAAATGGTTTTGTCTTACTTATAAAATAGAAAAAAATCCGACTTTGACTTTAGAACAGCCTAAAATTCCGAAAAAACTTCCGAAAATAATTTCGCTGCAAGATATTGAAAATATTTTAAGGCACGATTTATCTGTTTTAGAAAAATTAATTGTAGAATGTCTTTACGGTTGTGGATTAAGGGTTTCAGAGCTTGTTGGTTTGACTTTAAATGATATTGAATTAAGTTCAAATTATTTAAGATGTCGGGGAAAAGGTTCTAAAGAAAGGATTTTGCCGATAGGAAGTAAGCTGAAAATTGCACTGGAAGAATATCTTCCTCATCGTGATTTGATTTTGAAACAGCAGGGAATTTCTTCAAAAAAGCTTTTGATAAACGATTTCGGCAGAATTTTGACAAGGCAGGATATTTATAATTTTATTCATCATCAAGGGGTGTTGATAAATAAAAATATTTCGCCACATACGCTAAGGCACAGTTTTGCAACGCATTTGCTTGAACACGGAGCTGATTTGAGGGTTGTGCAGGAGCTTTTGGGACACTCTGATGTCGCAACGACACAACTTTACACTTATATAAGCAAAAAACGGCTTAAAGAAGTTTATTTTTCAATTAATAAATAATTATTCTGCACCAATAACTCTGTCAAGGCAAGCTTTTTGAGAATATTGCCATTCTCTGTATGTAATTCTTATAACTTTCATGCCTGAACGCTCAAGAATAGCTTGTTTTTTCATATTAGAACAAGGTGTTTTTCTGTTGTCTTCAACTCCGTCGATTTCTATTACGAGATTATCTCCGATAATTAAATCTGTGCTGAAACCTGCAATTTCAACGCCTGCTCTGACTTTGTATCCTGCATCAATAAAACATTTTGCAACTTCTTTTTCAAAATCATTTTTGTAGAAATTTTCATCAAAATCTTCTTCTTGGGTTTTAAGTTTATAATTTTCATATTCTCTGATATAAGAGAAATAACTCCTTAAAAGCCCTTGAGGTAATGTTTTAGGGTCTTTTGAAATGAAATTTATCATACGTTTTCTTGCACGAGTTATTGCGACATTGAATAAATTAGGTTTTTGTAAGAAAGTTAAACTTTGAGGGAAACTGTTTTCTGCAAACGCCCAAGACATGAGTATAATATCTCTTTCGTCCCCTTGGAAAGTATGTGCGGTACCGATTTCTATTTGATGTTTTTTAATCATGTGTTCTGATAATACTTGTGCTACGGAAATTTTTAATTGTTCAACTTGAGCTCTGAAAGGTGAAATTATTCCTATTGATACAGGGTTTTGCGGATTTTTTCTTTCATCTTCAACTATTATTTCGTGTAATTTTTTGACTAAAGCTTCAATTTCAGGAAGATTTCTTGTTGCATCAAAATCCACTTTTCCGTCTTCGACATGAATTAGTTCTAAAACCTGAATTGACGGGTCATTTTGTTTCATAATCCTAATTCTGTTTCCGTAAAATTCTCGGTTAGAAAATTCGATTATAGGAGGCAAACTTCTGAAATGTTCGTCTAAAAGCACAGGTGCCATTGAATAATAATTTGATAAATCAAACATGGAATTTGTTCTGAAACGCCACATTAATTGGTATTTATCAGGAATTGAATATTGAGAAAGGAAAGATTGTTCCTTCGCTTTTTCTAAGAAAGATAAATGAGGTAATTGTTTGTCGTCACCGACGATTACGGCTTTTCTTGCTCTGTATAAAACAGGGAAACAGCTTGCGATGTCGCATTGAGAGGCTTCATCAATTATTGCAACATCAAATAGTGCAGGTTTCATCGGTAAAGACCCTGAAATTGCGTATGTTGTAACGCACCAGCAAGGAAAAGCTTCTAAAAGCGGTTTGAAATCTTCATTTTCCAATAATCTGTTTTGAAGATTTTTCTTTCTTTCGACGAGAGATTTTGAATGAACAAAAAGTCTTTGTCTTTTGGATTGGTCCCTTAAAAGGCCTTTTAAAGCTTCTCTGCGTTTGCTTTTTAAAATTTCAATCGCAAGAGTTTTTTGTTTACGTTTAAGCATTTTTATTTGTTCTAAAAGTACGTGAAGATTGCCCAATTTTTGTATATTTGCTTCTATTAAACGCATTTGACAGTCGAGTTTTGACACTTCTAATTCGGCTTTTAATCTTCCTAAATCTTCATAATCAGCTTCAAAATGCGGAATTGAAAGTATTTTTTGAAGATTTTTTAAATTTTGATAATTTTTAATTCTAACGACAAACCCTGTTTTTTCAAGGGTTTTGTCTAAATTTTTGATAATATTATCAATATTTTCGATTTGAGATTTTTTAAGAATTATATTTATGAATTTTAAATCGCCCAAAGCTTTAGCACAATTTTCTCTTTGGACAGAAATTTCTTGCCATTTTTTTTCTAAATCAATAATTTTTTCACATTTATCTTCGGCAGATTTAATATTATTCAATAAATCACGCATATCTTTAATGTCGACGAAGATGGAATCTTCAAATCCGTCGTTAAGATTTATTTTATCAGACAAAAGGTCTTGAAGTTGGAAAGACAATTGTTTTTGATAATTCATTCTACCGGCACGAAGAGCTAGGAAAGGAGCTCCGAGTTCGTTTAACCTGTCAGATACAACATCGGTTGCTTTATCCATACGAGAAGCAACGAGGACGGTTTTGCCGTTTGCAATTAAATGAGCAACTAAATTTACTATTGTTTGCGATTTTCCTGTTCCGGGAGGACCTGAAACAGCTACAAGTTGGTTGTTTTCAAGATTTTTTATAACATTTTCTTGGCTGTCGCTCAAAGAAAGAGGAGTGCAAGCACAGAAATCGCTTAAATCTTTAACCTGTTTGTTAAAATTTTCAAGTTTGCCTTTTGATTGTAAATATTCCTCATTTATCACATTTAATGCAGTTTCTCTGTAAACACCCGAAGGTTTTTCTGCAATTTGAGTTAATTCATGCAACACACCTGCAGTAACTTGCGGACGTTTTGTCAGAATTATTGCATTTTGATTTGTTATATGAATTTTTTCCGGTAAAGGTGTTTTTATTTTTGCACGAACGTCTTGAAATTCTTCTTCAATGATTTCTTCCATATTGTCAAAATCAATAGTTTCAGTTTGTTTATAGAAATTATCAGGATTTTCTCTTTCAATATTGTCTTCGGTTTCATCTTGAGAATGGTCGAGATTTATTTCAAGATCAGGAACGATTGATTTTAGAGTTGTTAAAAATATTTGTAATTTTTCATCGGTCAGAGGAAGTGTCGGCACAGCATCAAGAAGACCTTCCAAAAGTTGTTCGACTTCATCGTCATCGTCCGATTTTTTCATCATTGAAGTCAAAGCACCTGTATTTAAAGATAAAATTTCTTCCGTAAGCATGCAATTTATGTTAATTCCGTTTCTCTCCAAATGACAAGGCATGTACAAAAGCGGAGTTAAAAATTCGTTTGCTTTTTTATTTTTGCCGTTTCTTCCGACCAAAAATAAATATCCGTAAATTAAATATTTATCTTTTTGGCTCATTTCTGATTGAATCATAAGTTCTGTTAATTTGCTGTCAGAACCGTCTAATCTTAAATGGTCATCAAAATTTCTGAAAAGATATTCTTCTTCTTTTAAGAAAATCCATTTGTTGTCCTTGTCTTGTTTTAAATTCCTAAAAGTTGCACTTTTAACTTCTTCCCTGACGCAATCGTGTAAATATTGGCTTAATTTTTTTATAAAACTGTTGTTGAATGCTGAATTCAGTGCTTTTGTTGCTTCTTGTAACATAAAATCTCCATATTTTCTGCTTTAATCATACCATTTTATGCTAAAATAGGCTACATGAATATCAGCAATTTATATGAAAAAAATTTTGATGATGAGTTAAAATCAATATTCAAGACATTTTCTGCTTATGGAAAAATTTATCTTGTCGGCGGAATTGTGCGTGATATTTTATTGAATAAAAAAAATGCTGATATAGATTTGGTTGTGGAAGGCGATGCTATTGAATTTTGTAAAAAGTTGGGCGATTTTGTTGAAATAATTTCTATTCACGACGATTTTAAGACGGTTAAGGTAAAAGTCGGGGATTATGTTTTCGATATTGCATCAACCAGAAATGAGGTTTATCCTGTAAAAGGCGGTTTGCCTAAAATTATTGAGGTCGGTTGTGATTTAAAAAAAGATGTTTTAAGACGTGATTTCACAATAAATTCTCTGGCACTTGATTTTGAAGGAAATTTGATTGATTTTGCGAGTGGATTTGAAGATTTGCAAAATAAAAAGCTTAGGATTTTGCATGAAAACAGTTTTGTTGATGATTTGACAAGAATTTTAAGGGGAATAAAATTTGAGTTGAGGTTTAATTTTGAACTTGAAGATAAAACAAAGCAATTGCAAGACGATTTTTTAAACAATTTGACGTCGGAAATTCTTCAACAAATTTCTTATAAACGGGTGAAAGATGAACTTTTTGATGTTTTATCTCTTGAAGGTGGGTTTGAAAAGCTTGTTAAAACAGGTGCTTATAAAATGCTCGTGGTAGAAAAACCAAATGCCGAGTTTTTGAAAAAATTCATATTAAAAAAACGAATTCCTATCTTTTATCTTGGAATTTTAACGCAGGACGAAGCTTTATTAGACAAATTGGAACTTACTGCTTTTGAAAAAAATATTATTCTTGAAGCTAAAAAAATTTCGAAATTGCAAAATGATATTGAAATTTATCGTGCATTTGAAAATAAATCGTATGAAACAATTATGATTTATTCTGTTTTGAATAATTTTAATCCGACGTATTATTTTAAAAATTTACAGAAAATAAAATTAGAAATCACAGGCGATGACTTGATTTCATTGGGATTTAAGCCAAGCGAGGAATTTCGCAATATTTTTAATTTTGTCTTAAGTGAAAAATTTAAAAATCCTAATTTAACAAAAAATGATGAAATAAATTTGGTTAAGAAAAAATTTAATCTATAATTTTTATGTGATAAAGTAGGTGTATAGTTTTTTATGAAAGGTGGTTTGTTATGGAAATAAAAATTTGCGAAAATTGTGATTGCCAAGTTAAGGTTATAAATTTGTTTGAAGGCGGAAAAACTTCAAATGAGCTTGTTAATGAATATGCTGTCGAAAAGGACGATTTTAAAGGAAAATTTTTAGATACTTATATTTTGCATACTTACGGAAAATATGATTTTGATAAAATTTTAGTCGTCGGATTTGGTAAAAAAGAAGAGTTTAATCCTGACAAATTAAGAGAATTAAGTGCAAAAACCGTTAAAAAATTGAATGCAATGAGAGTTAAAAGAGCTTGTTTTGATTTTGACGGGGTCGATTTTGATATGGGAAAATCAATCGCACAAGGGGCTTTAATCGGCGAATATTCTTTTGATAAATATAAGACAAAAAAGGCTGAAAAACATCTTGAAACACTTTGTATAAATAAAAATGCAACCCAAGAAAATATAATTAAAGGAATAAAATCAGCAGAGGCAATGAGTTTTGCCAGAAATCTTGCTAATGAACCGGCACAATATGCAACTCCTTCAAAATTGGCAGAAATTGCAAAATCTATTGAAGGAATTGAAACAAGAATTTATGAAGCAAGTGAAATTCCTGAAATGGGAGCGTTTCTTGCGGTAGGTCGAGGTAGTGCCGAAGCTCCTAAGTTTATTCATATGAAATATTCTTGTTCAAATCCAACAAAAAAAATTGCAATTATCGGAAAAGGAATTACCTTTGACAGTGGCGGAATGGATATAAAACCTGCATCATCAATGCTTAATATGAAAGACGATATGTCAGGTGCGGCTTGCGTTTTATCCGTTATGAAAACATTGAAAGAATTTAATCCGCAAATTGAAGTTCATGGGATTATTGCAGCTTGCGAAAATATGGTTAGCGGAAATTCTTACAAACCGGGTGATGTTTTGACTGCGAAAAATGGTAAGACAATTGAAGTCGATAATACTGATGCTGAAGGAAGATTGACGCTTGCAGATGCTCTTTGTTTCGCTTGCGAACTTGGAGTTGATGAAGTTATTGATATCGCAACATTGACAGGTGCTTGCATGGTGGCACTTGGTTCTCAAGCCGCAGGTATTATGGGAAATGATGACAAATTGATTGATGAATTAATAAAATCAGCACAAGAGGCAGGCGAAAGATATTGGAAATTGCCTCTCTATGAAGAATTTAAAGACTATTTGAAATCAGAAGTTGCAGATATGAGAAATACAGGAACACGAAACGGCGGGGCTTCTTGTGCGGGTGTATTCTTAAAGAACTTTGTTAAAGATGTAAAATGGGCTCATATTGATATTGCAGGCGTTGCATTTTTAGATAAAGCACAAAAAGAATTGCCTAAAGGAGCGACGGGTGCAGGCGTTCGAGCTTTGTTAGAATATATTACGGGATAGAAGGCAGGAAGCTCGGAAGCTCAGAAGGCAAGTAAAAGTAAGTTCGTAGGGTAGACTTTAGCCTACCTTAAATATTTTTTTAATCTGTTTTCTTGTCCTTTATAAAACGAGATTCTGAACATTGACGATAATTTTCAACATTTTACATCTGTCGCTTCAGAATGACATGACGTTATTTGTTTGCTTCATGTCATCAGTTTTTTTAAGCAATAAGTTGAGGCGGAGCCATTGGCTCCGCCTCTTTTATGATATACAGAAAACGTCTATCATTATTTTTATTATATTACAAACATTCCG
>CAYYAL010000019.1:3157-7196 GCA_964469445.1 uncultured Muribaculaceae bacterium | reverse complement strand
TTTATGATATACAGAAAACGTCTATCATTATTTTTATTATATTACAAACATTCCGTTTTTGTAAATAAGATTTCCGTCGGCATAAATTTCACCACCGTTTTTCATATTTTTAATTATGTCCCAATGAAGTCCTGAAACATTTTCACCGCCTGTTTCAGGATAAGATGCTCCGACTGCCATGTGAATTGAGCCACCGATTTTTTCATCAAATAAAATATTTCCTGTAACTTCTTTTATTCTGTCATTTGTCCCGATTGCGATTTCGCCGATAAACCTTGCTCCTTCATCAATATCAAGCATTGCATTTAAGAATTGTTCGCCTTTTTCAGCCGTTGCTTCGATAACTTTTCCGTTTTCGATTTTTAATAATATTTTATGTGCCTCATTTCCTCTGTAAATTGCAGGAAAATCAAAGTATATTTGACCGTTTGCACTATCTTCCACAGGAGAGGTAAATATTTCTCCGTCAGGATAATTGTTCATACCGCAACATGAAATCCATTTTCTTCCTTTAGTTGAAAAAGTTATATCTGTTTTTTCGCCGACAAATCTTATTTCTGAAACGTTATTCAAATATTCGACAAGTTTTGTTTGCATTTCATCAAGTTCTTTTAATTTTTTTACAGGGTCGTCTAAATCTAAATAACAAGCAGAGAATAAAAATTCAGAATATTCATCTAAAGACATTTTAGCTTCTTGTGCAAGTGCATGAGTCGGCGCATCTGCAATAACCCAACTTGCATCGCCTTCTGCCGAACGTTTTAACAATATTTCAGACAATTCTTTTGTTGCAGCTGAGCGTCTTGCAAGTTTTTTCATATCAGCTCTTGCCATGTTTTTTACATTCAAAGGAGCTCCGATTGAAATATATTTGTCAACTTTTTCATATTCCATTTTTGTAATCGGGTCAATATAATCCAATTGTTCATCAGAAGCATTTTTAATAAAAATTTCCGCTAAATCAGCAATGGCAGTTCTCAAAAGTGGGTGGCCGCCTCTTTCGATAACTCTTTTATAAACAGCTTTTACCAAATCTTTTGCATGAACGCTTTCGGCTCTGATGATTACTAAATCACCTTTTTGAACATTTGTTGAATAATCTACAAGTACACTTGCATACTTGTCCCAAATTGTTTCAAACATAAGTAAACTCCTATTCTTCTTCTAAATTTTGGAAACCTTTTTTATGAGATTTTAGAGTAACACCTCTTTTCGATGTTTGAATAAAATCAATCATCTTTTCAATATATTCATTCATAGGTATTTCTTTTTTAATTTTTTCGATGGCTTGAGTTGTATTTAAATCTTCAGAAACAAGAAGTTTAAAAGCTTCATTTGCATGAGTTCTGTCTTCTTGCGAAACACCTCTTCTTTTCATCGCAACAACATTTAATCCGAGCGGAATAGGTGGTCTGCCTTCCCCTTTTGAATAAGGAAGAATATCTTGACGTGCAGCAGAAAAACCACTTATAATCGCCATATCGCCTATTCTTAAATTTTGATGGAAAACACTCATTCCACCAACAAAAGCTCCAAATCCAACGTGAACATGTCCGCCTAATGTTACTAAATTTGCTAAAATAACTTCATCTGCTAAAACACAATTATGAGCAACGTGAGAGCCTACCATTAACAAACATTTATTTCCAATTCTTGTTGTTAAATCACCGCAATTTGCTGCTCTGTGAATGGTTACATTTTCTTTAATAATCGTGTCATTTCCGATAACGACTTTTGTTTCTTCGCCTTTATATCCTAAATCTTGAGGTTCTGAACCTATTGTTGAAAATGGGCTGATTGTGCATCTTTCACCGATTTCAGCATATTCAATATAAGCATTTGCGATAATTCTTGTTCCGTCGCCTATTTTTACGTTTTTCCCGATAACAACATTCGGCCCTATTGTTACATTTTCACCGATTTGTGCTGTTTCATCTATTACTGCTGTTTTGTGTATCATAATCTCTCCTGATAAAAATCCTTACGTATTCTAACATATAATAAAAAAAGGGGTTTTTAAGAATTTTTATATAAATTTAATATTATTTGATTTTAAATTTATTTCATACAAACTGTCATATCTGCTTCTACGACGATTTTCCCGTCAACAGAACCTTCTGCATGACATTTTGCAATTACTCCCTTTAACTTTGTTAATCTTATTTCCATTTCAAATTTATCTCCGGGGCGGACGATATTTTTAAATCTTACGTTTTCCATTGCTGCAAATAATGGTAATTTGCCTTTGAATTTTTCTAAAACACCTAAAATCGGAGCAGAACATTGTGCTAACGCTTCAATTTGTAATACTCCCGGCATGATTGGATTATTCGGAAAATGTCCTTGGAAAAAATGTTCATTCATTGTTACATTTTTATATCCTTTTACGTATTCGCCCGGAACACATTCGGTTATTCTGTCTACTAATAAGAACGGATAACGGTGCGGAATAATTTCCATAATTTCTGTAACATCAAAACTTAAAATTTCTTTATTTGTCATGTTATTTTTCCTTATATTTTTATTAATTTATCTTTCAATATTTTTGCAACTTTTGCATGGACGGTGTGCCCTGCTTCTTTTACAATAATTTGAGCTTTGATTTCAAGAGGATTAATACCCGTTAAATATAAATCGCCGATTAAATCAAGCATTTTGTGTTTTATAGGTTCAAGCGGACTTCTCAATTCTGTTGTAAATCCTTCATCTTTCATTCCGACTGTATTTTCTTGAGTTACACCCTTTGCAAAGCCTAAAAGTTGGTATTTTTTCAAATCTTTTAAATATCCAAAGGTTCTTGCTTCAATAATTTCATTTTCATTTGTCGGATTAAAAGAAACCCATTTGCCTTTTAAATCAGGGTGATCATAATTTATTGCATAAGTTATATTTAATTCTTCATCGGGAACAATTATGAGATGAGTTTTTCCGTTTAGATAATAAACCGGTTCAGAAACCTTGAAGGCTTGCTTTTTATGTTTTTCAATCCCTGCTTTTTTAAATAATTCTACCCAAGATTTAGAACTTCCGTCTAAAATCGGCATTTCATAATCAGAAGTGTACACATCAATAGAATTGATATTGCAAAACGCACAAGCTGCCATAAAATGCTCAATAAGCATTATCTTGTCCTTTCCGTTTGACAAAGTAACGCAATGGTCAGTTGATTTAAGACTTTCTATATTTGCGATTATAGGGGTTGAGGAATTTTTAACAAAAAATCTTATTTGCTCGGTATTTGAAGGTAAAATTTGAACCGAACAATCTTGATTTTTCATCAAACTGTTACCTCTTACCTCTGTTTTTTTTAGAATTGTTGTCATTTTTACTCTTCTGTTTGAGTTTCTTCAAACGCTTTAAGCATAGGCTCGTATTTTTTGAACTTAGCAATTAATTCGCCGGCATCTTTCATTGTTTTAAGTTGTTTTATAAAATCTTTTCTCGGAACAGCAGGGTAGCCGATTACGATAGATTTATCAGGGAAAGATTTAGAAACACCTGCTTTAGCGGCAACAATACTGTCATTACCGATATTGATGTGGTCAGCAATACCTGCTTGACCTGCCATAACAACTCTGTCGCCGATTACGCAACTTCCGGCAATACCGACTTGAGAAACTATCATACAACCTTTTCCGATACGGCAATTATGTCCTATCATAACTTGGTTGTCGATTTTTGTATTATCTCCGATGATTGTATTTTCGATTGTTCCTCTGTCTATTGTTGTGTTTGCACCTATTTCAACATTGTTTCCTATGATAACGCCGCCGATTGAAGGAATTTTGAAAATTATATGAGGTTTTTCATTCTCTTTAATTTCGCCTGATTGTTTTGCTGTTTCAATGTTATCAGGATTTTCTGTGACAAAACTGAAACCATCGGCACCGAGACTTACTCCATGATGAAGAATAACCTTATCGCCTATATTAACTCTATCCCCGATATTTACTCCGGGGTGGAAAAAGCAATTTGAACCTATTTTTGAATTGGAGCCGACGTAACTGTTTGCTACAAGTTTTGTGTTATCGCCGATTTC
>CAYYAL010000019.1:0-3057 GCA_964469445.1 uncultured Muribaculaceae bacterium | reverse complement strand
TTATACATAATCTCTCCTATAAATTCTTTTCATTATTTTATTACTAAGAAAGTAAAATTACAAATTTTTTAACACTTTTTCATTTTAGAAATAGTGTTTGTCGTTGATTTTCCTTCTACGAATTTTATAAATTCAACTTTTGTACCGTTTTTTTTGAAAATTTCGGCTTCAGGAAGTGTTTCCATTGTATAATCTGCTCCTTTCGTATGAACATCGGGTTTTAATTCATCTAATAATTTTTCAGGAGAAGTTTCGTCAAAAATTATTACATAATCAACGCAAGATAATGCACATAATATTTCCGCTCTATCTAGTTCATTATTTATCGGGCGAGAATCGTCTTTTATTGCTTTTACTGATTTGTCGGAATTTAATAACACGAATGAATAATCTGCAAAAGTTTTTGTTTTTTGTAAATATTTTACATGTCCTACATGCAAAATATCAAAACAACCGTTTGTTGTAACGATTGTTTTACCTTGTTTTTTAAGTTTTTTTCTTAAATCAAGTGCTTCTTGTTGTGTTAATAATTTACCCATAAAATGATTTTATCATAAAATTTATGGATTTTACTTAAAAATCTATTTGTTATAGAATTTTCTTAACAGGAATTAATGAAGAAAGGGATTTTATGCAAGTATCTTTAAACTGGTTGAATGAATTTGTTGATTTGAGCGATATTGCTGTAAAACAAATTGCACATGAATTGACTATGAGTGGGTTGGAAGTTGAAGAAATTGAGGAAATAAAACCACAATTTAAAAAGATTATTACTGCAAAAATTATAAAGATTGATAATCACCCGAATGCGGACAAGCTTCATTTAGTAACAGTTGATACAGGTAGTGAAAAGAAGACTGTTGTTTGCGGAGCTCAAAATATTGAAGAAGGGCAAATTATTCCTTATGCTTCAATCGGTTCGGAAGTTTTTTCAAGAAAAACAGGCGAAATGTTTACGCTTGCACCTGTTAAAATTCGTGATGTAGAATCTCAGGGAATGCTTTGTTCTGCCGATGAATTAGGACTTTCTGACAGAAATTATCAGGAAGAAGACGGAATTTTAATTCTTAATAGATTTCTTCCTTCTGTCGAAATAGGCAAACCGCTTGAAAAAGCTTTGAATATTGAGCAAGATTTTGTTTTACATACTGCTCCGACGGCAAATCGTGGTGATGAAATGTCTGTAATCGGTATTGCAAGAGAATTATCTTCCATTTTTAATAAAAAATTGAAGTTTTCTTATCTTGAATTTAATAAAGATTTGAATACAGATAAGTTTGAAGTCGAAATTATAGATAAAGATGTTTGTAAATATTATTCAATAGGCGTTTTGGAAGGTATTAAAATAAAACCTTCGCCTGATTTTATCCAAAAAAGGCTTTTATCATCAGGAATAAGAACTATAAACAATGTTGTAGACATCACAAACTACGTTCTTTTGGAATACGGTTGCCCATTGCATGCTTTTGATTTAAACAAATTGGACGGATATCTTTGTGTAAGACGGGCAAAAGAGGGCGAAAAAATAGTTACGCTTGATGAAGTTGAAAGAACGCTAACAACAGACAGCGTTTTGATTTCAACAAAAAAAGAAGGTGTTTGCTTGGCGGGTGTTT
The DNA here is from genome assembly GCA_964469445.1 of uncultured Muribaculaceae bacterium. GTDB lineage: Bacteria > Cyanobacteriota > Vampirovibrionia > Gastranaerophilales > Gastranaerophilaceae > CAYYAL01. The sequence goes on along the minus strand of CAYYAL010000019.1, from coordinate 1,441 downwards.
TCGGCGGAAATAATTCCGAAGTTGATGATAATACAAAGGCTTTGGCTTTGGAAGCTGCTTATTTTACTTCTGTTTCAAACAGAAAATCTTCAAGAAGCGTAGGTTATCGCTCAGATGCTTGTGCAAGATTTGAAAGAGGAATTGATATAGAAGCGGTTAAACCTGCTTTGATGAGAGCTATGCAATTATTAGTTGAATATGCTGATGCAAAAATTGTTGGGGTTGTCGAAGAGGGTGATAATAATGCTGAAAATATTGAAATTACTTTAAGATTTGCTCAAATTAAGAGAATTCTCGGTTGTGAAATTGATAGGGAAAGATGTATTTCTATTCTCGAAAAATTAGGGTTTGAATTGCTTGGAAAAAATGATTTGGCTGCAAAATTCAAGGTGCCTTCTTTTAGAGTAAATGATGTTACAAGAGAAGTCGATTTGATTGAAGAAGTTGCCAGAATTAACGGTTATGACAAAATCGCTCCGACTTTGCCTAATAAAATGATGGCTCCTGTTATTTCTAAAGAAGAAATTATTTTGAAAAAAATAAATTCAGTTCTTTTATCTAATGGATTGAACGAACTTTCAACGTCTTCTTTAATCGGTAAACCGCTTTTGGCTCAATTTGGGTTAGATTTTGATGATGAAAAAGCCGTTAAAGTTCAAAATCCTCAAAGTGAAGAATATACAATGCTTCGCCAAACACTTTGTGCAAATGTTTTATCTTGTCTTAAACATAATTATGACAATGGTCAAAAAACTTTTTGGGCTTATGAAATCGGAAGAACTTATTTTATAGAAAACCCTGCTGATGAAAAATCTTCAGGAGTTGCAGAAAATAGAATGGTATCAGGTTGTCTTACCGGAGAAGTTGAAAATTCAAAGTGGCAAAAGGGTTTTGAAACAGATTTCTATACTCTTAAAGGAATTTTTGAGAATTTGTTTAAAGAACTTGGCATCGAAAATCGTATAAGGATAGAAAAAGAAGAGGATAAAGATTTTATGCACCCTTATCGTTGTGCAAAAGTTCTTCTTTTAGGAAAAACGCCTTTAAATATAGGATTTTTCGGTCAAATTCACCCGATTTTGAAAGATAAAATGAAATTAAATCAAGATGTATTTTTGTTTGAAATTAATTTGGAAGAGCTTCTTTCTGCTGTAAATATGTCTACGGTAAGATTTAAAAAACTTCCGCAATTCCCTGAAGTACAAAGAGATTTGGCGTTTATTTTGAATGAAGATGTTTCTTATGAAGAAATTCAAAGGGTTATTAAAAAATCCGTTGCTCAAAATATTTTCAATGGTTGTGAAATTTTTGATATTTATAAAGGTGAACATGTTGAAGAAGGGTTTAAAAGTGTTGCATTCAGAATAAAAATGCAGGATAAAACTTCGACTTTGACAGATGAAATTGTTGAAGAAAATATGAAAAAATTAAGACAAAATTT
>CAYYAL010000018.1:8712-21346 GCA_964469445.1 uncultured Muribaculaceae bacterium | reverse complement strand
TCATTCAAATCTAAGCCCAAAGCTTTCGCCTTTGCAGTTGTTAACATCATTTTTCCTGATGAATCCGTCAATGCAAAATTGCTCGTTCTTCCGTTAAACGGCTCAACAATATTATTGAATCTTAATGTTTCTTGAACTCCGCTTGAATTTTCCCAAACAAGTTTTCTTAAGTTTTGAGATTTTTGATAATCTTGAGAAATTATATCGCCTTCTCTTGCTAAAGCTAACTTGTCATTGACCAAGCCCATTGCTCGTCTTTCGACTGTCGCTTTCCTGCTCGTTGCGAAAATTAAACCCGCTTGATTAAATCCTAAAGCCATAATGTTGCCTTTCCGTTATTATCCTATTATTCTTCATGTCGACACTTTTTTTTTAAACTTTAAACATGTTCAGGCATTTGTAACAAAATCGTTACAAATGCCTGAATTCTCAATTATAAAACAATTCTGCAAAAAATTTTAAAATCGTATATAATAACTTTATGAATATTATTGAAATAAAAAATCTTAATTTAGGTTTCAAGACAGAAGAAGGTTTTCTGCAAGCATTATACGATGTTTCACTTAATATAAAAAGGGGGACAATGCATGCTCTTGTGGGAGAATCAGGTTGCGGAAAAACGCTCACGGCAATGAGTATTTTGCAATTACTTCCGAAAACTGCAGAAATCAAATCAGGTGAAATTTTGTTTGAAAACAAAAGTTTATTAGCACTGCCTCAAAAAGATTTACAAAAAATCAGAGGTTCAAAAATTGCACTTATTCCGCAAGACCCGATGACTTCCCTTAATCCTTTATATACAATAGGAAATCAACTGATTGAAGTCATAAAACTTCATCAAAAAGTTAATGAAAAAGAGGCGGAAAAAATTGCAATGGAAGCACTTGATGCCGTTCAAATTCCGAATGCGAAAAAACGATTGAATGCTTATCCTCACGAGTTTTCAGGCGGAATGAAACAAAGAGCAATAATTGCGATGGCACTTGCTTGCAAGGCTCAATTATTAATCGCAGATGAACCGACAACAGCACTTGATGTTACTATTCAAGCTCAAATTATGGATTTATTAAACATAATTAAAAAAGATTTTTCAACTTCAATCCTTCTTATAACACACGATTTAGGGCTTGTGGCTCAAAATTCTGATGAAATTTCTTTGATGTATGCAGGCAGAATTGTTTCTCATACAACGACAGAAAAGTTTTTCAAAAATCCCCAACACCCTTACGCAAAAAGCCTCTTAAATTCAAGACCTCAAATGCTTGAAGGTGAAAAACTTGCCACAATAAAAGGTCAACCGCCTACTTTAAAAGAAAAAATTACAGGTTGCACATTTCACCCTCGTTGCGAGTTTTGTATGGAAATTTGCAAATCAGAAATTCCACAACTTCAAAAAATTGATGAAGATTATTATTCCGCTTGTTTTTTAAAATAAAACTTACTATTTTTGAAAAGTTTCTCTGAAAATCTTCATTGAACAGTATTTTCCGCACATAGTACAAGGTTTTCCGTTATCAATTTTTTCAAAAACACACTTATCAATAGCATATTTTCTTTGTCCGTCCCAATCAAGATTTTTTCTTGCAACAGACATATTCAAATCCATTTCAATAGCTTTTTTATTACCACGAGCTAAATCCGCAGCATGTGCTGCTATTTTTGAAGCGATAATTCCTTCTCTGACTTGTTTTGCATCAGGAAGTCCCAAGTGTTCAGCAGGAGTAACGTAACATAAGAAATCAGCCCCATGAAATGCCGCCAAAGTCCCGCCAATTGCAGCTGTTATATGGTCATAACCCGGTGCAATATCTGTTACCAATGGTCCAAGCACATACAAAGGTGCATAATCTGTCAAAACTTTAATCGTTTCAATCATTGCAGGAACTTTATTCAAAGGAACATGCCCCGGTCCTTCGACCATTGTTTGAACCCCTGCTTCTCTTGCACGTTTTACAAGTTCACCCAAGATAAGTGTTTCCGAAACTTGAGCCCTATCGCCTGCATCGGCAGTACAACCCGGACGCAAGCCGTCACCCAAAGAAAGCGTGCAATCGTATTCTCTTACAAGTTCTAAAAGCTCGTCATAATATTCATATAAAGGATTTTCTTTGCCCGTTTTTTTAATCCAACATGCCAGCATAGAACCGCCTCTGGAAACAATATCAGTAATTCTTCCTTGTTTTTCCAATTGTTCGACAACAAATTTTGTAACTCCGCAATGCACTGTTATAAAATCAATTCCATCTTCACACTGCTTTTTAATATCAGCAAACAATTTTTCTTTAGAAAGTTTTGCAATATCTTCAAAATCGTCTAAAGCTTCTTTCCCTGCCTGATACATAGGAACAGTCCCTATCGGAAGCTTTGTTGATGAGATAATTTCTTTTCTGACTTCATCAATATCATCACCTGTCGACAAATCCATCAGTACATCACAATTTGTAGCTTCAATAATTTTAACCTTATCCAATTCTTCTTTTAAAGTAGAACGTTCTTTAGAAGTTCCTATATTTGCATTGATTTTAACCGTCATACCTTCGCCGACAGCAACAGGATTTGAATTTTTTCTTCTGTTATTTTTTAAAATAACGACACGTCCAGATGCGACTTTCTCTCTCAAAATTTCGACATCAACACCTTCAACCTTTGCAATATATTGCATTTCTTCTGTTATATTACCCTTTTGAGCTTCTAAAATTTGCGTTGTCATTTTTATCCCCTTATAAAATATAATCCAAAATATAAATCTTAATTTATCTTATCAAAAACAATACTTTATTCAAATCTTATAATATAATATTAAAATAATAAGTGGAATTTATGAGGCAGATTTTGAAAAGTTCTGATATAAAAAAAATTGCAATAGCTTACAATTCTAAAGTCAAAAATGTGAAAGAAACTTTAAAAATTTTAGATAAAACTTTGTCTGATTATGAAATTTATGCCGAAAAATTTGATATCGAAAAATTAAAGAACGGATTTGATTTTGTTTTTGTAATCGGTGGCGACGGAACAATTTTAAAATCAGCACGATTTTATTCAAAAACCAAAACCCCTGTATTCGGAATTAATTTAGGAAGACTTGGATACCTTTCCCAATCAGGAGTAAACGACATCAACAAAACAATTAAAAAAATCTTTGAAAACAAATTTAAAGTCGAAGACAGATTAATGCTTGAAATCACAAGCTCAAAAGAAAAAATTATAGCCTTAAACGATTTTGTAATAAAAAGCGATTTGCAAAACAGAACATCAAAATTTTGCTTAAATATTAATGACAAATTTTTATGCGAATACCTTGCAGACGGACTTATAATTTCATCGCCGACAGGCTCAACCGCTTACGGGTTGTCCGCAGGAGGCCCTGTTTTATCCCCGAAAATTAATGCCATAGAAATAGTTCCGATTTGCCCGCATACGCTTAATGCAAGACCTTTAGTAATTCCTGCAGATGAAAAAATTTCCATTGAAGGTAAAAATTTAACTGTAATCGCTGACGGACAAAATAATTTTTCATTTGATAAAAAAGTTGATATAAAAATGTCAAAAGATTTCGCAAAACTTGCTCTTTTGAACGAAAACGAATTCTATTCAATATTAAGACAAAAATTACACTGGGGAGTTTGTCCGAAAAAATAATTATGATTAAAAAAATTTTTATAAAAGATTATATTTTGATAGATGAAACCGAAATTATTTTTGATAAAGGTTTGAACGTAATCACGGGGGAAACAGGTGCAGGAAAGAGTATCTTAATCAACGCAATAGATATCGTTTTCGGAGCAAAAACTTCAAAAGATGTCATTAAAACCGGAAAAGAAAGAGCTATTATTGAGCTTGTCGTCGAAAATAAAAAACACAATTTTTCTAAACTTTTTGATGAAAACGGAATTGAATACAACCCAGATGAAATAATTATTTCAAAAGAAATAACGCAAACAGCCTCCCGTTCAAGAGTTAACGGCTCTCTTGTAAGTTTGGATTTTATTAAAAATTTGAAAGAAAAATTTCTTGATATACATTCTCAACACGAAACTTACACCTTTATGCAACCAAAATACCATATAAAACTTTTGGATAATTATGCAGAAAATGTTTACGGAGAAATTTTAACAAAATACCAAGAATTGTTCAAATATTATCAAGATTTGCTTTCACAACTTGATTTAGTAAAAAATGCTTCATCTGCAACTCAATCACAAATTGAATTTTTAAATTTTCAAATTGAAGAAATTGAAAATGCCGATATCCAAGATATTAACGAAGAAGAAACATTAAAAAATGAACTTTCAATTCTTGAAAATACAGAAAAATTAAAAGAACTTTCGGGACAAAGCCATTGGGCCTTGAACGGTGATGACAACTCAATTCTATCCGCATTAAATAAAATTAAACAAAATATTTCTAAAGCCTCTGAGATGGATAAAAATGCCGAAGAAATCAGTGAAAATTTGATTAATGCAATAGAAATGCTTTCTGATACAAGTTCTGCAATCAGAAATTATAATGAAAGCCTTGAAAACGACACCCAAAGATTGGACGAAATTCAAGAAAGATTATTTACGTTTGATAAATTAAAACGTAAGTACGGAAGCTCTTTAGAAGAAATTTTGAATACCTTTGAAAAACTTACAACAGAACTTAATTCAATAGAATTTTCAACTCAAAAAGTCGAAGAAATTGAAAAAGAAATTTCTAAAACCTTAATAGAATTAAAAACCATTGCAAAAGAAATTTCAGATAAAAGAAAAGATTACGCCCAAGTTTTATCAGCATTTATAGAAGAAAAATTAGAAAAATTGGAACTTCCGAAATCAAAATTTGCAATTACTGTTGAAGAAACGGAACTTAATTCAAATGGAATGGATAAAGTTGAATTTTTAATTTCAACAAATATATCAGAAGACTTAAAACCTTTAGCAAAAGTGGCATCAGGCGGAGAAATTTCCAGAGTAATGCTTACAATAAAATCAATATTCGCCCAAAATGACGATATCGATACAGTGATTTTTGATGAAATAGATACGGGAATTTCCGGCAAAACATCTCAAAGCGTTGCCGATGAAATTCTGGAATTATCACAATTCCATCAAATAATACTTATAACCCATCAGGCAATAATCGCCTCAAAAGCTGATAAACACTTCTATATATACAAAACTCAAGAAAATGAAACAAAAGTTTCAATTTATGAACTTGAAGGTGAAAACAAAATTATGGCACTGGCTCAACTTGCAAGCGGAGAAGTCAATGATACTTCAATGAATTTTGCAAAATCGCTTCTAATGCAGTAAATAAAAAAATAAAAGGTAAGGGCGGAGTGGAAAACCACTCCGCCCTTATATAAATTCAGTACAGGAAACTATTTTCCGTTAACAACTGTTTTGAATTTTTTACCAGCTGAAAAAACAGGAACTGTTTTTGCAGGGATTTTCAATTCTTTACCAGTTTGAGGGTTTCTACCCATTCTAGCTGCTCTCTTACGAGATTCAAATGTACCAAAACCAACTAAAGTAACTTTTTTACCTTTAGAAACTGTTTTTTGTACTGTTTCAACTAAAGCACTTAATACTTCAGCAGCATCTTTTTGAGTAACTTTTGCTTTTTTAGCAATTTCTTGTACTAATTCTTCTTTGTTCATAAAATAAACTCCTTTTCTATGTGTACAAGGATTATTATATTCAAACTAAAAAAACATGCAAGTTTTTTTACGAAAATTAATATTTTTTCACAAAAAAACATTTATTTGATGTATAATTGTTGAGTTGTAGGAGTTTTTTAATGAAATTTATCAAAAAAATAAATAGAATAGCAAAATTTTTAACGAGAGAAAAAAAATTAAAAAATAAAGTTTTTATATCAGTAAGCTCTGAAGGTTACGGACATTCTTCGAGAGCCATTGCTTTTGCAAACCAATTAAACAAAGACGAATATGTTATTGCGACTTATGATTATGCTCTTAAAAGAGTTAAAGAATGTGGGCTTAACTGTATTGAAACAGGTAGGGAAGTTAAATTTATCGGCAGAGACGGCTCTTTCGATGTCGGAAAAACAATAGTTCACAATCAAGGGATTTTAATGAATTTCAACAAACTTATTGAAGAAGAAACAAAATTAATTAAAAAATCTCAAGCCTCTTGTGTTGTTGCAGACGGAAGAATTGTTCCTGTTTTAGCTGCAGAAAAGTTAAAACTACCTTGTATAAATATAACAAATCAAAGTGCATTTTATCCATTTTTTGAAAAAGATAATTTATTAGTAAGATTTTTGGGCGTATCTTTTGATTCAATGATGAGCATGTATTTAAGCACAACCGAAGAAATTTTAATTCCTGATTTTGAACCGCCTTACACAATTTGCCTTTATAATTTAAGCAAAGAACGCAAAATTATGAAAAGAACCAAATTTGTGGGTCCTTTAGTAAATTTTAAAGCGGAAGATGTTCCTACAATAGAAAGAAACTCAAAAAGACCTTACATCGTAATTTCTTTAGGCGGACATTCTTACAGAAAACCTATTTTTGACTGTATATTAGAAGTAGCTAAAGACCTTTCTGATATAGATTTTGAAATCTTTTCTTTCTTTGAAACAGAAGAAATTCCACCAAACGTTAAAATACAAACAACTTTACCAAATATTTTTCCTTACTTAAAAACCGCAGATTTGATAATTTCGCAAGCAGGACATTCTACCGCAATGGAAATCTTATCGTTCGGAAAACCTTCAATAATAATTCCTGATTTAAAGCAAATTGAACAAGAAAATAATGCAAAGAAAATGGCAGAATTAGAAGTATGCGAAGTAATTACACACGATAAATTATCCAAAGCCAAAATGATTGATTGTATACAAAAAGTAATGAAAGATGATAAATACAAGCAAAATGCTCAAGTTTTTGCTAAAATGGCAAAGGACTTAAATTCAAATGCGAAAGTTGCAAATATTTTACGTGAATATGCAAAAAGACTTAATCAATACTAAGGAAGAGAAGAGATGAAGGGTAGACTGGTTTTATTATTAATACTTATTGGACTTTGGTGTTTTTTATATGTATTCCAAAACTATTTTAATACATATTGGGCATTTATTTTCTTAATATCAATAATGTCCATATATGTTTTATACATGAATTTAGCAACAAAACATAGAAAAAGACAACTTAGAAAAAATCCTTCTGTTATAAATGAAAATTACAAACCACTTGTAACAGTAATGATACCTGCACACAATGAAGAATGCGTTATAACTTCAACTGTTGAAAATATTTTGGCAATGGATTATCCTAATTTTGAAATAATTGTAATTGATGATAGAAGTAACGATTTAACAGCAGATGTTATAAAAGAACTTGAAAATAAATATACGAACGTCAAAGCATTTATCAGACCGAAGAATTCTTTCCCCGGAAAATCAGCTGTTTTAAACGATGCAATGGAATTTGCAAACGGCGATGCAATTTTAGTTTTTGATGCAGATGCAAGAGTTGAAAAAGACTTTTTGATACGACTTATTCCAAACCTTGAACCTGAAGATGTCGGAGCCGTTCAAGCTCGTAAAATAATTTCAAATAAAGATGCGAATTTCTTAACACGTTGCCAAAATAATGAATATACCTTTGATACTAACTTTCAAGTCGGTAGAGATGCTGTTAAAGGAGCCGTTGAACTTCGAGGTAACGGCGAACTTATCAAAAGACAAGCCCTTGAAGATATCGGCGGTTGGAATAATTTTACAATTACAGATGATTTGGATATGTCTACAAAATTGCACATAAACGGTTGGGACGTAAGGTTTTGCCCTGATATCAAAGTTTATGAAGAAGGAATTATGTACCTTCTTCCGCTTTTTAGACAAAGAAGAAGATGGCTTGAAGGAAGTATCAGAAGATACCTTGAAAACTTCGGTTCAGTCTTAACTTCAAAAGAAATGTCCTTGCGTGCAAGTCTTGACATGACAGCTTATATTTCAGAATTTTTAATGCCTATATGGCTTATTATGGAAATAATATTTCAATGTTACAGATATGCGACGGGTGTGGGTTCCAAAAACAATATTTTATCATCACTCTTCTTGGGAGTGATTATTGCGATAGCTTTTATCTTCGGGATAAGATATTCTTTAAGACGTTATGACAACGTAAAAAGAGGTCAAGCACTTATTCAAGCGATAGAAACAGCTTTATATATGGTCATAATTTGGTTCCCTATGGTAATATTTATCTGTTTCAAAATTTTATTTTTTGAAAAAGATATGAATTGGGGAAAAACAACACACGGGCTTGTTAAAGAACGTGAATTGAAAATGTTCACAAGAGCAGAAAGAATGGCAAGAAAACTTGTAAGAAGGAATTTTAGAAAAATTAAAAATAAAATCAGTTAATGAAAGGATAAAACATGCCGGAACTAGTAAAAGAAAAAATCAGAGGTATTCAAGATTTTCCCAAAAAAGGAATTTTATTTTGGGATATAACAACCGCACTTAAAGATAAGGAAGCTTTAAGAAGAATGGTGGATTGGCTTTATGATGAATTTAAAAACGATAAAATAGATTACGTTGTCGGCATGGAATCAAGAGGATTTATCTTCGGAGTGCCTGTTGCTTATAAATTAAACGCAGGATTTGTTCCTGTAAGAAAACCAAATAAGCTTCCTGCAGAAACGTTAAAAGAAAGTTATGAACTTGAATACGGAACAGATACTTTGGAAATTCATAAAGACGCACTCATAAAAGGCGATAGGGTTCTTATTGTAGATGACTTGCTTGCAACAGGCGGAACAGCTCGTGCAGCTTGCAATCTTGTGGCTAAAACAGGAGCAGAAATTGTTGGAACAGGTTTTGTAATTGAGCTTTCAGATTTAAAGGGTAGAGAAAAATTGCCGAAAGATATTAAAAATGTTTCTATGATTAAATATTAGAATTGAAAAATATACTAAAAAAGGCGGAGCCGAGATTTCATCTCGGCTCCGCCTTTTTTAGTATAAATACCTTTATATTATTCAATTTTATATGCATCTAATAAGATAATTAAGTCACCCATTCTTTTATCAAAAAGATTATCACTACTAATTGATGGGCTAGATTCAGCATTAATAAATTTCCTCAAGCCACCTGGCGTCGGCGACAGTACATTTTTTGCATACTGCTTTGATTTCAATTGTGCATCTATAGCCTTCAAATCAGCTTCTGAAAGAAATTTTCCATCTCTCTTAGTTACAGCTTCTAAAAACGCTTTCTCATCAGTACCAAGACCATTAGCAGCATCGGCCAATTTCTGAGCCCTTGTGGCAATTTCTACCCGAGTAAGTGTTGGTTTTGGTTCTGGTTTTGGGGTATTTTGCTCTTTCTGTGGTTGTTGGGGAATTAGCCCTGTAGGCATAAACCGGGGCCCTGGAGCAGAAGATTTTTCCAATTTTGCAGATTTTGATTCTCCCACATAATTATTATTATTAACAATAATTATTTTGGTTATATGAGTATCAGTATTATTCCCATTTACACCTGTATCATTTACACCACCTTGAACATAAGTAGTTGTAACTGATGGTCTTTCTGGTTTTTTATCATCATCTGTCTGAGGTGGTTGAACTGCAGCAGGTGCAGGTGCAACTTCTTTTTCAGTAGGAGGCTTAACTTTGCTTTCGCTTACCTCCTTTTGTGGGGTTGCTTCACTGCTTGTTGGTCCACTTGTGCGCTTCTTTCTTTCTATTCTAAGACCTTGATTTTTATCCTCATCTGTCTGAGTTTGTTGAACTGCAGCAGGTGCAGGTGTACCTTTTTTTTCCTTTTCAGGAAGCTTATCCTTGTCTTCGCTTACCTCCAGGTGTTGGATTGCATCACGGATTGCTTTACTGTTTGTTGGTCCATTTATGCCCATAGAATACTCCTTTCAAAAACTTTTAATATCTTTTTTCGTGCCTATAAAGATATTAAAACATGTTTTTAAAAGTTTTTGACATTAAGACAGCTCACCCCACCATATCATATCATATCATATCATATAGGGCATTATAACTGCGTTTGAAGCTTTTTCAACCTCGTCTTTACAATTTGTTACATTCCCATATTTTTATATTATTTTCGTAATATTTTTTACAAAAAATTAATTTTATTTCTTTTTTTTATTGATGATGTACCATGGAGATTGAGGAGATTAAAATTATGTACGAATACAATCCAAAATCAAAAAAAGCTGAAGAATTTATTAATCACCAAGAAGTTTTAGATACTCTAAAATATTCTGATGAGAACAAGACAAATGTCAAACTTATTGATGAAGTCTTAAAGAAAGCAAAATTAAAAAAAGGTTTAACCCATAGAGAGGCTTCCATTTTATTAAATTGCGATAATGAAGAAAAAAATCAAGAAATATACAAACTTGCAAACGAAATTAAACAAGATTATTACGGAAACAGAATTGTTTTATTTGCACCTTTATATTTATCAAATTACTGCGTAAACGGTTGTGTTTATTGCCCTTATCATGCAAAAAACAAACATATTGCAAGAAAAAAAATGACGCAAGAAGAAATCGAAAGAGAAGTTATTGCACTTCAAGATATGGGACACAAAAGGCTTGCAATTGAAGCAGGAGAAGACCCTGTGAACAACCCTATCGAGTATATTTTAGATTCCATCAAAACAATTTATAATATAAAACACAAAAACGGTGCAATCCGCAGAGTAAATGTGAATATCGCAGCAACAACGGTTGAAAATTATAAAAAATTACATGATGCAGGAATTGGAACTTATATTTTATTCCAAGAAACTTATAATAAAGAAAGTTACGAAACGCTTCACCCAACAGGACCAAAACACAATTACGCTTACCATACTGAAGCTATGGACAGAGCTATGCAAGGCGGAATTGATGACGTAAGTTTAGGTGTATTATTCGGTTTGGAATCTTATCGTTACGAATTTGCTGCCTTATTAATGCATGCAGAACACTTAGAAGCGACTTACGGCGTAGGTCCTCACGCAATTAGTGTTCCGAGAATTAAAAAAGCTGACGATATTGACCCAAGTGCTTTTGATAACAGTATTAGCGATGAAATTTTTGCCAAAATCGTTGCTTGTATAAGAATTGCCGTTCCTTATACCGGAATGATTATTTCAACAAGAGAAAGTGCTGAATGTCGTAAAAAACTCTTACATTTCGGCGTTTCTCAAATAAGCGGAGCATCTAAAACCAGTGTCGGCGGTTATGACAATCCTTCTCCTGAAGACGAAGAATCCGCTCAATTCGATGTTTCTGATAGACGTACTCTTGATGAAGTTATTAAATGGCTTATGGAACTCGGTTATTTGCCAAGTTTCTGTACTTCTTGTTACAGAAAAGGCAGAACAGGTGATACATTTATGGAAATTTGCAAACACCAACAAATTCATAGCTTCTGCCACCCTAACGCTTTAACTACTTTAAAAGAGTATTTAATTGATTACGCTTCTGCGGAAACCAAAAAAATCGGTGAAGAATTAATTAAAAAAGAACTCGAAACTCTCGAAACTCCACAAATAAAAGAAATTACCGAAGAAAATTTGAAAAAAATAGAAAACGGCAACCGAGATTTGTATTTATAATTTTAAATTTGTTCACGTCATGCTGAATTTATTTCAGCATCTTTTACATGTCTTCCCGCCCTCTGAGCTTCCTGTCTTCCGATTACTGTGGCTCAGCCATGCCTCTTATGCCAAATTTTTCAAGTCTTTCAATCGCTTCTTTTAATTTTTCATCAGGTTGCACCAAAGAAACTCTAAATCTATCATCGGACATTTTTCCAAACGCAATTCCGGGAGTAAAAACAACACCTGTCTTATCCATAACCATTCTGCAATATTCTTTCGATTTATACCCTTGAGGAACTTTAAGCCAAAGATACATAGTGGCATGCGGTTTTTTAAGTTTCCACCCTAATTTGTTTAAAGCTTCGACCATAAAATCACGTCTTCTTGCGTATTTTTCAGCAATTTTTTCGACATAACCCGTATCCATAGAAAGAGCTTCTATCGCTGCATCTTGAACAATAGTTGAAGTTCCGTAATCAGTATTTGTTTTCATAGCATGAATTACATCAACAAATTCTTTTTTTCCGTAAACAAATCCAACTCTCCAACCTGCCATATTAAATGATTTTGAAAATGTATGAACTTCAATTGCACAATCTTCCGCACCTTTTATAGAAAAAATGCTCAATGGTTTGTATCCGTCAAAACAAATTTCCGCATAAGCTAAATCCCAAACAAGAAGAATTTTATATTCCAAACAAAATTTCACAACTTTTTCCATAAATTCTCGTGTCGCAATAGCTGCAGTCGGATTATTAGGAAAATTCATAAACATAACCTTCGCTTTTTCGGCAATATCAACAGGAATTTCATCTAAATCAGGCAAAAAATCGTTTTCTTCTCTTAACGGCACATGAAAAAGTTCACCGCCTGCAACCCATGTTCCTCTTGAAAGCACGGGATAATAAGGGTCATGCGTTATATTTATATCACCGACATTTGTAAACGACATTGCAATCGCCGCCAAACCCTCTTTTGCACCTGATAAAGTTTGTATAGAAAAATCTTCCCTAAAATCCACATCATAACGCTTCTTTAACCATTTTTGAATTGCTTCTAAAAATTC
>CAYYAL010000018.1:2127-8612 GCA_964469445.1 uncultured Muribaculaceae bacterium | reverse complement strand
CCATTAATAGCTATTTTATAAGCAATTCCAAAATTCTCCAAATAAAATTTAATTTTATCAATTAATTCAAAATCATTTCTATAAACTTCCAACTCTTTTGAAATAATAAAATGTTCATCTAAATCCGCCATATAATCAGTTAATAAAAATCCGCCTGAAGATAAAACCTCGAAAACCCTGTAATTAAGCCCTGTTTTACCTTGCTCGGTTATATTCAAATTTATCTTTGAAGAATTATAAATTTTTGCCAAATCCTTTGTCCCTTCGACAGAACCCCTGTAACACTTTTCATAATAAATTAATTCATAATTATTCAACAAACCTTTCGCCTTCATTTCCTCAATACTTTTTTGAAAATGCTCTTCCTTACAAAAAATACTTAATTTATTTTTAAACTCTTTCACAATTTTTGAAAGAATTTTCTGTCTTTTTTCAGTCAAAGGTCTTCCTACAAAAGAAATCTGATACCTATAATCATCAAAATCAACTACATAAGCTTTCAGGCTTGCTGCAAGCGGTAAATATTCAACACATAAGGCGTTTTTAAACGGCTTAAAGTCGTTTAAAAACGCCTTATCCCAACAAAAAATTGCACAATTTGTTTTACTCAATTCTTCAAACAATTCCGGATTTTTCCCATAAGAAAAAGGTGAATTAGGTTCATCTGCGAAATAATGTACAAGGACAGCCTCTTTAAAATCTAAATTTTTTGTTTCCTCTAAAAATAAATATGAATATCCGTAACCGAAAACAAAATCAGGATTAAAATCATTGATACATTCTTGGGAAAGTTCCCTTATATCCTTCTTCAAAACCTTGCAATTACAAGCCTCAAAACCCATCGCAAACCCATTAATAATAAGTTCGCCCGCAATGCTTATTGGTGATACTAAAAGAACTCTTATAATTTTATACTCCCAAAATTTCCCTGACTTCGTCTTTATCAATATCCATAACATAAGGAATTCCGCTAACGAATTCAGCTTCTTTAGTCAAAGAACAAATATCATTTCTTGAAATATAAGACAAATCAAAAATTCTGTTTCCAGCCATAAATTGTTTCAAACCTTGAGAAAGTCTTTCATAAAAGCTGTAAAGACCTATTGCTGCTGAAGGAATTTCATTAAATCTATCTCCGTAAATTGATTTTAATTTAGGAGTGCAAACAAAAATTTCACCCATAGTTTTACCATATTTTTCAACAGGCCCGGTAATATTTTCATCATTAATCATTCTACCGATAGTTTTTCCAACCATAGCCGCCGCAATCGGAGCTCTTGCCATGCCAACCGCTTTTACATAAGGAGAAGCAAGTGCCAAACCCTTATAAATATGGTCTTCCAATGTAAATCCGCCCGCAACAACTAAATCAGGAATATATTCACCCTTAGCTTTTAATTCGCCAAGCATTTTACAAGCCAAAGAAATCAATTCAACAGTAGGAATTCCCCATTCACACATCATTCTCCAAGGACTCATGCCTGTTCCGCCACCTGCTCCGTCTATCGTAAGCACATCAATTTTTGCCAAAGATGAAAACTTGATAGCTCTTGCTAAATCAGCAGGACGGTAAGCTCCTGTTTTTAAGAAAACCCTCTTTGCACCGCATTTTCTTAAATCTTCAACACGTTTTAAGAAACTTTCTTGTTCCACCATACCCACTCTTGAATGGCGTTCAAATTCTTTAAACACTTGTTTTTCAAAAGCTTCTTGAATTACAGGGTCTGATGGGTCAGGCAATACAACATAACCCATGTCTTTCAAATGTTTTGCCTTTTCTAATTTAGAAATTTTAACTTCACCACCGATATTTTTAGCACCTTGTCCCCACTTGATTTCAACCGTTTCAGCACCCAATTCTTTTATCGCATATTCTTGAGCTCCAAGCCTTGTGTCTTCAACATTAGCCTGAACAACAATATCGCCGTAACCTTTTATTTGCCAATCCCTATAAAGCTTAATTCTTCTATCCATTTCAGGAGATTTGATGACTTGCCCGTCTTTCACCTTACATTCAGTATCCATACCGACAATATTTTCGCCGATAGTAAGCAAAGTCCCTGAAATTGCAGAACCTATCGCAAGCCCTTCCCAATTTCTTCTGGCAACATCAGTTGAACCAATCCCCGGAATAACAATCGGTTTTTTCAATTTTATAGGATTATTTTTTGATAAAGTCGTTTCTATATTAACATTACAAAACAAAGCCTTCTCACTGTCAGCTTCAATTCCTCTTGCTCCTACTGCCGTTCCTAAAATATTAAAATGAGATAAATCAACAGGAAAATCTTTATTTCCGCCGGCTGTAATCGGACCAAATGGTTGCGGATAAAGACTTTCGGTAGAGCGATAAGAAGATATTCCTATATCGCAAAGCCCCGGACACCCTTCAATACATGTTGCACACATTCCTGAAAATGGTAATACATCTTCTTTTGTTCTATTTTTACTCATTGTTGCCGCTGATCTGTTTGGTTTTGATAATGTCATTTTATTTACCTCTTAATTTTTCTATTAATGCGTCTATTCCTAATTTATAACCGATTTTTCCGAACCCACATATTTGACCTATGCAAACAGGTGCTATAACACAATTTTGCCTAAATTCTTCTCTTGCATAGATATTTGTTAAATGAACTTCTACCGTTGGAATATTTACAGCCGCAATCGCATCTCTTATTGCAACCGAAGTATGTGAATATCCGGCAGGATTTAACGCAATGCCATCTGCAGAAGTCGCTTGTATCGCATTTATAATCTCGCCTTCAACATTACTTTGATAAAACTCGATATCAATTCCTTTTTCAAAAGAATAAGCCTGCAAATCATGCTCAATATCTTCCAAAGTGTCTGCCCCATAAGTTTCAGGCTCTCTTTGCCCGAGCAAATTCAAATTAGGCCCGTTTATAACCAATATTTTCATCAAATACCTCTCCTGTCTAAAAAATGTTTTTCGACTGTTTTTAAATTATATACTTTTTTTGCGTTTTAGTAAAATTTTTTATATAATTTTAATTATGAAAGAAAAATTATTAAATCTTGATAGTAAAAAACGTGTTACTTTAGGAAAATTAATTCCGAAAGATACAACGTCTCTCAAGGTAAAAACCAATAAAGACGGTTCAATAACTCTTATTCCACAAAGTAATTTACAAAAAGATGAGGCTTGGATTTATCAAGATAAAAAATTTATTAAAAATATTTCTAAAGGCTTAATCGACATCAAAAAAAATATTTTAACCAAAATTGATACAAATTTTTGGAGCGAAAATGCCAAAGAATTAGAAATACTTTCGTATTCCAACCAATTTCTGAAAAATATTGAACCGATTATGGCAAAAAATAATTTTAAAAAAGTTTACGAAATCAAAGATATTTTATCAGAAATTGCGACAGATAAAGAAAAAAATGCACTTAAACTTGAAAATATGAAAACAAAAACGAACGATAATATTTTCATGAATAAAACTGCCAAAATAAGTATCTTTTGGACTTATAAAAATTCTGAAATCATAATCATAGCAATGATTTAAGCAATATCCAAACTTGATTTTTTAGGCATTGGAACGACATCAGCTTTTTGTCTGTTTTTAACCATGTCAGATGTTATAACAAGCTTGTCAACACTATCTTTTGACGGAATATCATACATAATATCAAGCATAATTTCTTCAACAATAGACCTTAAAGCTCTTGCACCGGTTTTACGCTTAATAGCTTCGGCAGCAATTTCATTCACAGCTTCATCTTCAAATTCCAAATCAACTCCGTCCATATCTAACAAGCACTTATACTGTTTCAAGACAGCATTTTTAGGTTCTGTTAAAATCATTTTCAAAGTTTTTTCATCTAACGCATCTAAAACTGCATAAATCGGAACACGGCCTATAAATTCAGGGATTAAGCCGAATTTTAATAAGTCTTCGGGTTGAAGTTTTTTAAGCATCTTAGCAGCCTGAGCATCTTTTTCTGCTTTAGTTGCAGGTGCTTTTGTTCCAAAGCCTAATGAAGAGCCGTCATCAGCACGTCTAGCAACAATTTTTTCTAAATCAACAAACGCACCGCCGACAATAAATAAAATATTACTTGTATCAATTTGAATAAATTCTTGATGAGGGTGCTTTCTTCCACCTTGAGGCGGAACATTAGCAACCGTGCCTTCTATCATCTTCAAAAGTGCCTGTTGAACACCTTCTCCTGATACATCTCTTGTAATTGATGTATTTTCACTTTTACGAGCAATTTTATCAATTTCATCAATATAAATAATGCCTCTTTCTGCCTTTGTTGCATCATAATCAGCATTTTGATAAAGTCGTAACAAAATATTTTCAACATCATCACCGACATAACCGGCTTCTGTCAATGTTGTAGCATCTGCAACCGCAAACGGTACATCAAGCATTTTTGCCAAAGTCTGTGCCAGTAAAGTCTTTCCCGAACCTGTTGGACCCACTAACAAAATATTTGACTTTTGAATTTCAACATCATTTTCCTTATTCTCAGTCTTATTATGTCTTAATCTTTTATAATGATTATAAACAGCGACAGCCAAAACCTTTTTCGCATCATCTTGACCGATTATATATTCATCTAAATGTGCTTTTATTTCATGAGGTTTTGGAATAGGCTTTTCTTCTTTTTCAGAAACAACATCTTCACCTTTTTCTTTTTCCTTACCTTCAAAAAATTCTTCATCAAGAATTTCATTACATAATTCGACACATTCATCGCAAATATAAACTTCAGGACCGGCAATAAGTTTTTTTACTTGGTCTTGCGTTTTTCCGCAAAATGAGCATTTTAATCTACTGTCATCTCTTGTTGACATCTTTTCTCCTAATTTTTATTTTCGGTAATGTCTTTTACAACCACTTTATCAATCATACCGTATTCTAACGCTTCTTGAGCTGTCATGATATAATCTCTGTCTGTATCTTTTTCAATCTTTTTAAGTGGTTGAGATGTATTTACAGAAAGAATTTCGTTTAAAGATTTTTTCAATCTAACAATTTCAGCTGCCTGAATTTCGATATCAGTAGCTTGACCTTGAGCTCCGCCTAAAGGTTGGTGGATAAGTACTCTTGAATGAGGAAGAGCCATACGTTTTCCTTTAGCACCTGCTGCAAGTAAGAATGCACCCATTGAAGCCGCTTGTCCTAAACAAATTGTTGAAACATCTGATCTAATATGTTGCATTGTATCGTAAATTGCCATACCTGCCGTAACACTTCCGCCCGGACTGTTTATGTATAACATAATGTCTTTTTCGGGATTTTCGCTGTCTAATAATAACATTTGAGCTACTATTAAATTCGCAACCATATCATCAACAGGCGTTCCTAAAAAAATAATTCTTTCTCTCAATAATCTTGAAAATATATCAAATGATCTTTCGCCTTTGCTTGATTGTTCTATTACTACAGGTACAAAACTCATACTCTTTCCTTTCTAAACATATTTAATAAATATTATACACCAAGTTTAATTTTTTACTTAGTCTTTGTAGTTGATTTTTTCTTTGCTGTTGTCGTTTTCTTTGGTTTTACCTCCTTAACTTCAACTTTTTCAACCTTTGTCGAAGTTTCTTTTTTTGCTGATTTTTTAGCAGGTTTTGAAGCCGTAAATGTAACTTCATTTGCAGTTCTTAAGAAATTAGCAACTTTATCATTCAAAGCTTGTTGCGAAATCATATTAAGCATGTCAGGATTTTTTGCCATTTGTTTCATTAAATCAACCCTATCCATTCTGTAAACGGATTCTAAAGACTTAAATTTTTCATCTAAATCCTCTTTTTCTAATTTTAAATTTTCTTCTTTAGCAATTTCATCTAAAATAAGTGAATTTTTAATTCGATTAACGGCTTCATCTTTCAATGAATTTCTTATGTTATCTTCGCCTTGAGATTCAATCGCCTGTTCAAGCGTAAATCCTTGCATTTGAAGCCTTTGAGCATATTCTTGCATAAGTGCATCGACTTCTCTTTGAACCATTGAATCAGGAACTTCCATTTCTGTTTTATCTAAGATTTCACTGATTATAGTTGAATATGCGATTTTCTTTTCTTCTTCTTCTTTTGTATTTGTCAAATAATTTGAAATATCGTCTTTCAAATCCTGAACGGTTTCAAAATTTCCCACTTTTTTTGCAAATTCGTCATTAAGTTCAGGCAAAACTCTTTCTTTGATTTCATGTATTTTAATTTTAAATACAGCAGGTTGTCCTGCAAGTTTTTCATCATGATATTCTTTAGGAAAATCGACATTAATATCAAATTCTTCACCGATTTCATGCCCGACTAATTGTTCTGCATAACCCGGAATAAAATTTGAATTTGCCAAATCAAGAGTATATTTTTCTGCTTTTCCTGATTCAATAGGCTCTCCGTTTGAATATCCGTCAAAATCAAAGACTACAACATCAGTTCCTTTAACTTTTCTTCCGCTGACTACTTTTAAAGTCGAATTTTGTTTTAATAAATTATT
>CAYYAL010000018.1:0-2027 GCA_964469445.1 uncultured Muribaculaceae bacterium | reverse complement strand
AATTCCACGATATTTTTTTCTTTTTTTCCTAATTCTACTTTCATTTTACCCACCTTTTCAGTAATTATTTGTAAATTATACTACAAATAAATTTTTTAGTAAATTTATGCTATAATTATTGACATGAAAAAGAGTATATTATTTTTAGCATTATTTTTTATATTTTCAATTGTGCCTGCAAATGCAGATATAATGCCTTATTATACAAATAATATTCCTACAAATTCAATCGGCGTCTATCAAGCTCCGAAAAATTTTAAAATCTATAAATCCCCTGATTTGAAATCAGATATCGTTTTGGAAGGAAGTTTTGACATAAAAAATTATGATTGTCCGCTTTCTGAAGGAAGTGTTTTCCTCGTTTTTAAACCGAAAAGAGAATTGGCATTTTTTGTTGTTGTCGATGAAAACGAAGAATGGTTCCAAGTTATTTATGACAGAATGGCTTTTAAAAAGGGTTGGATAAAAAAAGATGATGATGCAAGATTTTTAATTTGGCGAAATTTTTATAATCTTTATGGTAGCAAATACGGACTTTATTATTTTAAAGACACGCCTGCTAACACAAAAAATATTTATTCATCAACTGATTTGTCTTCTCAAGTTATAAGTAAAATAACGGTTGCTCCTAAAATTAAAATGATTTCCGTTAAAGGTAATTTTGCTCTTGTTAACGTATTAGATATTGATAAAGCCAATAAAATCGGATTTATTCAATGGCGAAATAATAACGGCGAAATTTTTCTTTTCCCCAATATAAAATAGGTAAATTAAATGACAACTTTTATTATTAAAAATATGGGCTGTAAATCAAACCAGTTTGAAGGAAGTGTCATCAGAGAAAATCTTATTAAAGAAGGTTTTTCAGAAGTTTCTGATACAAAACTTGCCGATTTTTTTATATTAAATTCATGCTCTGTTACTCATAAAAGCGACAAAGAAGCTCTCTCTATTTTAAAAAAAAGTAAAAAAGATAATCCGCAAATTGTTAATATAATTACGGGTTGCACGGCTCAAATTGAAAAGGAAAACTTATTAAACCTCGATTTTGTCGATATCGTTATCGGAAATGATGAGAAATTTAACATGCCTGAAATTTTAACCTCTCACAAAAAAAATTCGGAAAACTTTTATTTAAAAGATATTTTTTCTGTAAACGAATTCCATAATACTTTTTTACAAGACACGACAAAAACAAGAGCAAGCGTTAAAATTCAAGACGGGTGTAACAATCGCTGTGCCTACTGCATAATTCCTTTTGCAAGAGGTGTTTCCAGATGTGCAAAAGAAGATTTTATCATTCAGCAAATAAAAAATTACGAACAACATGGTTTTAAGGAAATCATGCTTACAGGAATTCATATAGGCCAATTTAAAAGTCAAAAAAATGACGATGGATTGCTCGGATTACTTAAATTAATTGAACAGGAAACAAATATAAGATATAGATTAGGCTCTTTAAATCCGCTTGAAATATCTGACAAAATGCTTGATTTTCTCTCAAAATCAGAAAATTTTTGCCCGCATTTTCATTTGTCGCTTCAATCCGCTTGTAACAAGACTTTAAAATCTATGAACAGATTTTATACTGTAGAAAATTATCTTGAATTAATAGAAAAAATTTCTAAAATGTTTTATCTTCCTTTTATCGGAAGCGACATTATCGCAGGGTTTGCAGGTGAAACTCAAGAAGATTTTGAAACGACAGTCGAAAATTTAAAGAAATCAAAATTAACACAAATTCACACCTTCCCGTATTCTGTAAGAAAAGGAACTCAAGCTGAGGGCATGCCAAATCATTTATCGGATAAGGAAAAAGAATTGCGTGCGAATATTATTAAACAGATTTCTAAAGAAAAATATGCCGAATTTTTACAAAAAAATATTAATTCAACGCAGGAAATTCTCATCGAAAAAAAACTTGATAAAAAAACAGGTTTGCCGAAAGGTGTAACAAAAAATTATCTTAAAGTATTTGTAAATGATGCCTTAGAATTAAATTCACTTCAAAAAATAAGAATAATTTC
>CAYYAL010000017.1:9832-22697 GCA_964469445.1 uncultured Muribaculaceae bacterium | reverse complement strand
TTTAAGTATTTTAATAGGAAAAGCAGACAAGGTAGAATTTAATGAAGAACGCTTTGCCGTTTTGACGCTTGCTGCAACTGGGTATCCTCAAAATCCGATTTTCGGAAATAAAATTATTTTACCTAAAAATAATGATATAAAAGTTTATTTTGCAGGTGCCAATCTTGATGAAAATAACAAGCTTATATCAACAGGCGGAAGGGTTTTATCGCTTGTTACAAAAGACGATGATGCTTTTCAAAAATTAGTAAATTATGCTCAGAATATAGAAATGGACAATAAATATTTTAGGAAAGATTTAAAATTTAATTAGCAAGAGTAAGTTCTTCAATTGTATCAAGTGATTTGAATTTTTTCGCAGAATGACTTTCTATATATTTTTTTAATAAATCAAAAGACACTTGGCAAACTTTTTCCGTCGCTTTTTTGTCATAATCACTTTCGTAAGAAAAATCAAATTGCAACATAGCTTGGAGAAAATCTCTCATTTTATGATGAAGTTTGAGCTTATAACCCAGTTGCTCATTGCATTCTTTACAAATAACGCCACCCATTTTAGATGAGAAAAACATTTCTTCATCAAGAATTTGCTCCCGACAGCAAAGACAAGTATCAAGTTCTAACCCAAATCCGCTTATCAACATCATTTTAAGTTGGAATTTTATAACCGCAATCATAATATCTTTTTTATTTTCTGCATTTGAAATTTTATCCAAAGCCTTATAAAGAAGCTCATAAATTTCTTCAGAACTCGGGTCATCTTCAATCCCGAAATTATTGACTATTTCTGTGATATACATTGAATAAGAAATTTTATCTAAATCTTTTCTTGTGTTTTTAAAAGTATTTAAAGATTGTACTTGAGCTATCGTATCAAGATTTTTACCTTTATTAAGCATGATATTATTAGCGATTAATAAATCAACGCAAGCCCCTAATTTGCTTTTTGGTTTTCTTGCACCCTTAGCAACACCTCGAATTAAACCCTTATCTTTTGAATACATAATGACAATTTTATCGGCTTCGCTAAGCGGATATGTTTTTAAATTTATAGCATCAGTTGTAAAATTGTTCATATTAGTTCATTCCGTGATAAGCACCTTTTAACATAAGTTGAAGTTCTGACGGAGAATTAGATACTTCAAGTGCCTCATCTTCTGTTATAAATTTTTTTTGTACAAGTTCATACAAGGATTTATTCATGGTTATCATTCCGTTATATTCACCTTCTGTCATTAATTCGTATATCTTATCCAATTCGTCTTTCAAAATAAAATCTTTTATAGTAGGTGTAACGACGAGAATTTCGCAAGCAGGATGATAACCTCCTTCTTTTGTTCTAAGTAATTTCTGAGAAATAGTTCCTCGTAAAATATCAGAAAGTTGTTTTCTTATATTATCCCTAAATTGGCTATCATACATATTAATAATTCTGTTTATAGATTGAATGGCGTCGTTTGTATGCAGAGTTGAAAAAACCAAGTGCCCTGTCTCAGCAGCTTTCATAGCATTTGTAAGCGTTTCTATATCTCTTATTTCAGAAATGCAAATAATATCAGGGTCTTGCCTCAGAGCATATTTAATTCCGTCATTAAAAGACGGCGTATCAATCCCTACCTGTCTTTGCGAAAAAATACTTTTTTTACTTTCAAAAATAAATTCAATTGGATCTTCGATAGTTATAATATTTTTATCATAATTTTTGTTTATAAAATCAATTATTGAATTTAAAGTTGTAGATTTACCTAACCTGTATTTCCTGTAATTAAAATTAAGCCGTTTTTCAATTTTGTAAATTGTGAGATTTGAGTTGGAAGATGCAATTCTTCAAAAGATTTTGCATTATACGGTATTGTTCTTAAGACGAGAGAAAATTTATTAAGTTCTTTGGCTAAATTAACTCTAAATCTTGATAATCCTTGTATTTCATAAGAAAAATCTAAATCAAAAATATCTTCAATATTTATATTTTTGTCAGGAATAATCTCTTTAATAATGTTTTGCATGTCATTTTTAGTAAGTTTTGGCATATCTATTTTAAAAAGATTTCCGGCTTTTCTCAAAACAGGGTATTCATCTTGTTTTAAATGAATATCAGAAGCGTTTAAATTAACCGCTTTTGTCAGAAATCCTGTTAAATTAAAATCTGTCATAAATAAAAAATCTCCTTAATTCCATCTGTTAAAATTATAAAATACATTTTTTTATTAGGCAAAAAGTAAAGAAAATTTACACAAGTTGACAAAGATTGAAGCTTAGGTGCAAAATAAAATGATATGGATAGGAAATAGGTAATTATGTCAAAGAAAACTTTTTTATATGATAAACATGTTGAAGCAGGTGCGAGAATAGTAGAATTTGCAGGCTGGGAGATGCCTGTTTCTTATACTTCAATAATCGATGAACATAATAATGTAAGAAATAATGCAGGACTTTTTGATGTTTCGCATATGGGAGAATTTTTTGTTTCAGGAAAAGATGCACTTAATTTTTTAAATACGCTTGTTCCTCAAGAAGTTTCAAAATTAACAGACGGAAAAGCGGTTTATTGCCAGCTACTTAATAAAAATGCAGGAATTATTGATGATTTAATTATTTATAAATTAAAAGACGAAGATTATCTGATAATTGTTAATGCATGCGGTGCAGAAAGCGATTATAAATGGTTTGAAAAAAATGTCGCCAATTTTGACGTTAAACTTGAAAATCAATCGGAAAATTATTCTCTTTTAGCTTTGCAAGGTCCTAAGGCTATTGATATTATCAGAAAATTGACATCAGAAGATTTGCCTAAATTCTTTTCAATAAAGAAAACAAAGCTTGATGGCATAGATGTTTTTCTTTCAAGAACAGGTTATACTGGCGAAGATGGGTTTGAAATATTGTTTAAAAACGAATTTGCTACTTATTTTTGGGATAAGTTGCTTGAAGTCGGAAAAGAATTTTCGTTAAAACCAATCGGGCTTGGAGCAAGAGATACTTTAAGGTTAGAAGCTGCTCTTCATCTTTACGGAAATGATATGGATGAAGGCAAAACACCGATTGAAGCAGGGTTAAAATGGTCTGTTTCAAAAAATAAAACGGCTGATTATAACGGAAAAGAAATTATCGAAAAACAGTTGATTTCCGGCGGTGAATATAAACTTATCGGATTTGAAATGATTGACAGAGGTATTGCTCGTCATGAATATAAAGTTTTTTATAATGGTGAAGAAGTCGGGCATGTTACGTCAGGAGGGGTTTCTCCTGTATTGAATAAGAACATCGGACTTGCTTATGTAAAGACCTCGACAGATATATCTATTGATAGTATAATCCAAATTGAAATTCGAGATAAAAAATATAATGCAAAGGTTGTTAAAACTCCTTTTGTAGCGAAAAACAGTAATAAATAACAGGTAAAAGAAAGGTTAAAAAATGACTTTAGAAGGAATTTTATGTACAAAAACTCATGAATATGTTTTAGAAGACGAAAAGATTTATACGGTAGGCTTGACAGATTATGCTGTTGAACAACTCGGAGATATCGTTTTTTTAGAATTACCAACTGTCGGAACTGAATTTAAGAAAAACGAAGTTTTTGCGACTATAGAATCTGTGAAAGCGGCTTCTGAAATTTATATGCCGATTTCAGGCAAAATTGTTGAAGTTAATGAAGCTGTTGTGGAAAGACCCGAGTTGTTAAATGAAAGCCCTTATGAAGAAGGTTGGCTTGTTAAAGTTGAAAATGAAGACGCTTCTTTAGATATGGCAGATTTACTTGAATATAATGATTACAAAGAAGAAATAGCTTAATGAAAAACTTTCTTGCACATAATGATGAAATAAGAGCTGAAATGCTTGCTGATATCGGGTTTAATAATATTGAAGATTTATTTTCTCAAATTCCCAAAGCGGTAAGAATGCAGACTTTGGATTTGCCCGAAGCATTGAGTGAAATGAAAACTCAAAAATGTATAAAATCTTTAGCTAAAGAAAATAATGCGGATTATATAAATTTTATGGGCGGAGGAATGTATAACCATTTTATTCCTGCTTGTATAAATAATATTGCACAACGTGTTGAATTTCTTACGGCTTACACTCCATATCAGCCTGAAATTTCTCAGGGGACATTGCAAATTATTTATGAATATCAGACGATGATTTGTAATTTAACAGGACAAGATGTTTCAAATGCTGGGCTTTATGATGGGGCAAGTGCTTGTGCCGAAGCTATTTTAATGGCTTGTCGTTATACTGCTAAAAATAAGGCTTTGATAAGTAAAAATCTTAATCCCGAATATATAAATACGATTAAAACTTACCTTTGGGCAGGTGATATTGAATTTGATTTTTTTGAAAATATTAAAGATAAAAATCTTGATGAATATGCTTGTGTTTTATATCAAACGCCTAATTATAACGGCGAATTGGAAGATTTTTCGGATTTAAAATTATCTGATAAAACCTTGTTGATAGCTTGTTGTAATATAACATCTTTGTCTATTTTAAATCCGCCTAATGCTGATATTACGGTCGGAGATGTTCAGACTTTGGGAATTCCGATGTCATTTGGAGGCCCTTCAGCTGGTTATATGGCTTGTCGAGAAAAATTTATGCGACAAATGCCGGGTAGAATTGTAGGTATGACGCTTGATGCAGATGGAAAAGAAGCTTTTACTTTGACGCTTCAAACCAGAGAACAGCATATAAGAAGGCAAAAAGCTACGAGCAATATTTGCTCCAATCAATCTTTAATTTCTCTTTGTGCAACTGTTTATCTTTCTTTACTTGGTAAAAAAGGATTTAAGCAAGTCGGAATTATTTCGCATCAAAGAGCTGTAACTTTGTCTGAAAAATTGGCAAATAAAGGCATTAAAACATTGAATAAAAATTTCTTTAATGAATTTGTTATTCAAGTTAAAAATGCTGATGAATTTCTTGCTAAATTGAAAGCGAAAAATATTTTAGGCGGAATAAAATTGTCCGATGACAAAATTCTTGTTGCAACGACTGAAATGATTGACGAAGAAGATATTCAAAAATACGTTGAAGCTGTTTGATAAATATTAATTGAGGATATTTTGATATTGCACCTCAGAAATAATCATATAAGAAAACACATTCCATCTGCCAACGCAACTTACATAGTGTTTTCGTATATAATTATTTCTTTGTAAAACTTGTCTTCCTGCCTTCTGAACTTCCTGTCTTCTTTGCTCATTTTCCTTTTACAAACTTGATTTCTTCGTTATCGGAATCGATTATCAATGTATCTTTAGGCACAAACTTTTGAGCCAAAAGCATTTTAGACAAAGGGTTTTCGACAAGTTGTCTGATAACTCTTTTTAGCGGTCTTGCACCATAAAGAGGGTTAAATCCTCTTGTCGCTAAAAATTCTTTAGCATCTTCTGTAACTTCTACTTTGATTTCGTATTCGGCAAGAAGTTTCCTTAAATATTCAATTTGAATTTCCACGATTTGAGTTAATTGAGGAAGCGTCAATGCTTTAAAGAAAATAGTTTCATCAATTCTGTTTAAAAATTCAGGCTTGAATTTTTGTTTAAGAATATCAAGAACTTGTTCTTTTGTTTCGTCAAATTGTTTTTCTGAAAGCATTGCATTGATTGTATTTTCAAGAATAACTTCGCTGCCTATGTTACTTGTCATGATAATAAGCGTATTTTTAAAATCAACGGTTCTACCTTTAGAATCAGTCAATCTGCCGTCATCAAAAATTTGAAGCATGATATTGAAAACATCAGGGTGTGCTTTTTCAATTTCATCAAAAAGTACGACAGAATAAGGTTTTCTTCTGACAGCTTCTGTAAGTTGTCCGCCTTCTTCGTAACCGACATAACCCGGAGGAGCTCCGACAAGTCTTGCAACATTGTGTTTTTCCATATATTCGGACATATCAATTCTGATAAGTGCTTCTTCGTCATTGAACATAAATTGAGCTAAAGCTTTTGCAAGTTCGGTTTTTCCGACCCCTGTCGGTCCTAAAAATAAGAAAGTTCCGATAGGACGTTTTGGGTCTTTAAGTCCTGAACGAGCTCGCCTTATCGCATCAGATACGGTATCGACGGCCTCATCTTGACCGATAAGCCTTTTGTGCAAAATGTCTTCCATTTTTAATAATTTTTGTTTTTCGCTTTCTATAAGCTTATTTACAGGAATGCCCGTCCATTTACTCACAATATTTGCTATATCTTCGTCGTCAATTTCTTCTTTTAAAAGTTGGTTTTTAACTTTCCCTTTATTATTAACCGTTTCAAGTTTTTTTTGTAATTCCATTAAAGTGCCGTATTTAAGTTCAGCCGCGGTTTGTAAGTCGGTATTACGTTCAGCTTCTTCAATTCTGCTTTTAACCTTATTTATTTCATCTTTAATAGCTGCTTCTCCCATAATGGAACTCTTTTCAGCTTCCCATTGAGATTTCATTTTGTTAATTTTTTCGTTTAAATTATCAATTTGTTCGGAAAGGTGTTTGACTTTTTTGGCATTTTCCGGATTTTCAGTTTCATTTATCCCTTCCTTTTTAAGTGCTTCACGTTCAACTTCCAGTTGAATTTTTTGCCTATACATTTTATCAATTTCTTCAGGCATAGAATCAATTTCAATACGTAAAGAAGAAGCCGCTTCATCAATTAAATCAATAGCTTTATCAGGAAGAAATCTGTCTGTAATATATCTGTCAGATAGCTTTGCTGCTTGAATTAAAGCACTGTCAAGAATTCGCACCCCATGGTGAACTTCATATTTTTCTTTCAATCCTCTTAAAATGCTTATAGTGTCTTCAACGGAAGGTTCATCGACCATAACAGGTTGAAAACGACGTTCCAAAGCTGGGTCTTTTTCTATATATTTTCTGTATTCATTAATTGTAGTTGCACCGATTGTTCGCAAAACTCCTCTTGCAAGCATAGGTTTTAAGAGGTTTCCTGCGTCCATAGAACCTTCGGTCGCACCTGCTCCGACTACGGTGTGTAATTCGTCAATAAACATTACGATATTTCCGTCGGAATCTTCAACTTCTTTTAAAACAGCTTTAAGTCGTTCTTCAAATTCGCCTCTAAACTTTGCACCTGCGACTAATGCTCCTAAATCAAGTGATATAAGCTTGTCATTTTTAAGGCTTTCAGGCACATCACCTCTGATGATACGTTGTGCAAGTCCTTCGATTATAGCTGTTTTACCAACTCCGGGTTCGCCGATTAGTACAGGATTGTTTTTCGTTCTTCTGTTTAAAACTTGTATAATTCTTCTGATTTCTTCATCACGACCGATTACAGGGTCAAGCTTTCCTTTGCGGGCTAAATCTGTCAAATCCGTTGAATATTTTTCTAAGGCTTTGAAGTCATCTTCGGCATTTTTTTTATCCATTTTTTTATTTCCTCTTATTTTTTTTGCAATATTTAAAATCGTAGTTTTAGAAATTTTTTCACTTGACATTATCTTTTCGATGCCACTATTTGAAAGCAATGTCATCGCAATTAATAAATGTTCAACACTTATAAATTCATCTTTCATTTCATCGGCTTGAGCTGTTGCGATGTCAAACAATTCGTTTGTTTGATTTGAGATAAAAAGTTGACTTGAATTCGGCGGAGTTGAAATTGTCGGATAATTTTTTATTTGTGCAATTATTTTGTCAATAAAGGTTTGATTTAAAAATTTTAATTCCGACATATAATCATTTGCAATCCCTTTTACATCTTTAATCATCGCAAGCAAAATATGTTCAGGTTGCAATTCGAAATTTTTGTAACTATTCATAATTGCATTTGCAGAAGAAATAATTTCTTGTGTATAATTTGTAAATCTATTAAAATCAACCATCTAAACTTCCTCTTAAAATAATTTCACTTTATTATTTTAATTCATTTTTTAAAATAATAAATAAAAATTTATTATTAATTAACAATTTAGCAACCTTTGTTTTAATTGCGGAAGTAGTGCATCAACGGTTTCGACAAGATTTTCGTAGGAAGAGTTGTTGTCAATTATGTAATCCCAATCTTCAACAAAATCTAAACCGACTTCGGTAACGTCATTTTCGCCGATAAGATTTCCTCTGGAAGCTCTTATGTCACGAGATGCTTCAATTCTGATGGCAATTGCTCCTGCATTTTTAAAAACTTCGTATTCATGGGGAACTCTGACATCAGTAACAAAAATATTTCCATCTTGTGCAATTATTTTTTTAAGCCAATAATCAGGATCTTGTTTGCGTCCCCAGTTGCCCAAGTCTATTAAACCTTGCCGGTAAAGAGATTTGTTATTTTCAATTTCTTCATAAGTTAAATTGTGTTGTTTTCCATATTCCAATTTGATTATATCACCCATTGCACAACGCTTGAATGAAGGCATTTTTTTTAATATCATTTTAGCAATGGTATCTTTTCCCGAATATTGTTTCCCCGAAAAAATTACAATTTTATTAGCCATAAAAATCTATGAAACTCCATTAAAGTAAAATAAACAAGTAGATAGTATCACATAATAAGAATACTTGCAATTTTTTCGTGTTAGAAGTACAATTGTTATAATCGAAAAGGAATATGAATGGCACTTAATTTTCAGGAATTAATATTAAATTTGTCAAAATTTTGGTCTGATTATGGCTGTATAATACAGCAACCATATGATATAGAAAAAGGTGCAAGCACGATGAATCCTGCGACTTTTTTACGTTCATTAGGTCCTGAACCTTGGCATACTGCGATGGTGGAACCTTGTAGACGTCCGACAGATGCTCGCTACGGTGAAAATCCGAATAGATTGGGTCATTATTTTCAATATCAAGTTATTTTAAAACCATCTCCTGAAAATGCTCAAGAACTTTATTTAAAAAGTTTGGAGGCTATGGGAATAGATTTAACAAAACATGATGTTAGGTTTGTTGAAGATAATTGGGAAAGTCCTACTTTAGGTGCGGCAGGCGTCGGTTGGGAAGTTTGGCTCGATGGTATGGAAATTACTCAATTTACTTATTTCCAACAAGTCGGGGGTGTAGAAATTCGCCCTGTTGCTTTGGAATTAACTTATGGATTGGAAAGAATTGCGATGTATTTGCAAAATGTTCAATCGGTTTATGAAGTTATGTGGAATAATGAATTGAAATACGGCGAAATTTATTTGCAAAATGAAATTGAACAGTCCAAATATAATTTTGAAGTTTCAAATGCCGAAGGTTTATTTAAAATATTTGATTTATGTCAAAGTGAAGTTGAAAATTGTATTGAAGCAAAATTGGTACTTCCGGCTTATGATTATGTTTTAAAATGTTCTCATACATTTAATCTTCTTGATGCAAGAGGAGTTATTTCAAAAGATGAAAGAATTAATTTTATAAACAGAGTAAGGACAATGGCATCAAAAGTTGCACGCTTGTATGTAGAACAAAGAAAAGAATTAGGTTACCCCCTTTTAAAAAAATAGTAGGAAAAAGAAAAAATTGAAAAAAAATGAGTATAGAGCTAATTTCAGCAGAGCATTTCTAAATAATCTTGTAAAAACAAAAAATCCTCAAGATATGTTGGATACAGCAAGTAAAGAAGGCTTAGAAAAAACATTAGGTGTTTGGGATTTAATAATTCTTGGAATAGGTGCTATTATAGGTTCCGGAATTTTCGCAGTTGTAGGAATAGCTTCGGCACAAGAAGGTACCGGTGCAGGCCCTGCTTTAATAATATCAATGGTTGTTGCAGCTGTTGCTTGTATATTCTCAGCATTTTGTTATTCTGAATTTGCATCAATGATACCTGTTGCAGGCGGAGCTTATACTTATACATTTGCAACAATGGGCGAATTCGCAGCTTGGATGGTTGGTTGGATTTTGATGCTTGAATATGCAATCGGGTATATTGCAGTTGCAAGTGCTTGGTCAAGTTATTTGATGCAGTTTTTAAAAGGATTTTCTCATTTGCCTCATTGGATTACAAATCCTCCGATTTGGCTTGTAAATGATTATACAACTGTTCAAAATCAATTGCTAAATAATGGAATTGACCCTTCTTCCCAAGTTCCGATGTTATTTGGACAAATTCCGCTTTGTGTAAATTTACCTGCAATGTTAATTGTTTTGGCAATTACTTTAATTTTAATAAAAGGAACAAAAGATTCTACAAAAATGGCAGGATTGATGGTTTTTATAAAAATTGCCGTAATTGCTTTATTTGTTTTAGTCGGTTCGTTTTATGTAAAACCTGAAAATTGGGTTCCGTTCGCTCCGAATGGAGTTGAAGGAGTTTTTATGGGTGCATTTATAATTTTCTTTGCATATATTGGATTTGATGCTCTTGCAACAACGGCTGAAGAATGCAAAAACCCGCAAAAAGATTTGCCCATTGGCATTATCGGGTCTTTATTAGTTACAACTTTAATTTATGTTTTAGTAGCACTTGTTTTAACAGGTATGTTTCACACAGGTGGCGGAAGTATTCCGGTTGAATTTTTAAAAGCACCTTTATCTTATGTTATGACATCTGTCGGACAAAATTGGGTTGCAGGTTTAATTTCAATAGGTTCCATCGCAGGATTAACATCTGTTTTGCTAGTGTTGCAACTTGCTTCTACAAGAATTCTTTATGCAATGAGCAGAGATAATTTTTTACCTAAAATATTCCAAAAATTGCATAAAAAATATCATACACCTTACGTTTTAACGTGGGTTGTAGGTATTGTATGTATGTTTGGAATTTTAACTTTAGATATAAATGTTGCCGCAGAACTTTGTAATTTCGGAACTTTCACTTCATTTATAATTGTTTGCATTGCAGTCTTAATTTTAAGAAAAACAGATCCTAAAAGAGAAAGACCTTTTAAGGTTCCATTTGTACCGTTATTTCCGATTTTAGGGATTTTGTGTTGCGGTGGTTTGATGATTTATTCAATGAAATTTTTGACAACGTCAGCATTGTTATTTCCTTTATGGTTAGGAATAGGGGCTTTAATTTATTTCCATTACGGATATATTAAAAACAGGAAAGCAGAAGATATAGATGAGTAAAATTAAGACTGTTTTAAAAAATATATCAACTGTAAAAACTCCTGATGAATTAATTGAGGAAAGTAAAAAATCTGAATTAAGCAAATCTTTAACGGCATTTGACTTAATTGTTTTAGGAATAGGAGCGGTTGTCGGAACAGGAATTTTTACTATTGTCGGAACGGCAGCTACCGGAGGTTTAGAAAGTGCAGGTGCAGGTCCTGCGTTGATAGTTTCAATGGTAATTGCAGCATTGGCTTGTGTTTTTTCAGCACTTTGTTATTCTGAATTTGCTTCAATGATACCGGTTGCAGGAAGTGCTTATACTTATACTTATGCAACAATGGGCGAATTTATGGCTTGGATGGTAGGTTGGATATTAATGCTTGAATATGCAATAGGAAATATCACTGTTGCAAGTGCTTGGACAGGATATTTATTCCAATTTTTAAAAGGATTTCCTCAGTTGCCTCAGTGGCTTATAAATCCTCCTTTTTGGCTTATAAATGATTACAGAAGTTCGCTTGTTTATTGTAAACAAAACGGATTAGACCCCGAAATTGCAATTCCGAAATTATTTGATGCAATTCCGTTGACAATAAATTTGCCTGCAATATTTATTGTACTTGTTGTTACTATAATTCTTGTAAAAGGGGTTAAAGAATCAACTCGAGTTGCGACATTTATGGTCGGCTTAAATATGTGTATAATATTTTCGTTTATTTTAGTCGGAGCGTTTTATGTAAAACCTGAAAACTGGGTTCCGTTTGCTCCGAATGGATTTGACGGAGTATTTATGGGTGCTTTCTTAATCTTTTTTGCATATATAGGATTTGACGCCATTTCTACAACGGCGGAAGAAACTAAAAACCCTCAAAGAGATTTGCCTATCGGAATTTTAGGAACACTTTTACTTTGTACAATTTTGTATATTTTAGTTTCACTTGTTTTAACAGGAATGATTTCTTATGACCAGATTGCTTCACAAGCTCCGATTGCAGCTGCGATGAGAACAGTTGGACAGGATAAAATTGCAGGGCTTATTTCATTAGGAGCTTTGGCTGGTTTGACTTCTGTTCTTTTGATTTATCAATTGGGAACAACAAGAATTCTTTATGCAATGAGCCGAGATAAATTTTTACCTCAATTTATGCAAAAAATTCATAAAAAATATCATACGCCTCATATTTTAACTTGGATTTCCGGAATAATAGTTATTATCGGAGCGTTGTTTATGGACTTGAATGTTTCTGCAGAACTTTGTAATTTTGGAACATTTGCTTCATTTATAATTGTTTGTGTCGCTGTTTTAATTTTAAGAAAAACAGATCCTACAAGAGAAAGACCCTTTAAGGTTCCTTTTGTGCCTTTATTTCCGATTTTAGGAATTGTTTTTTGTGGCGGTTTGATGATTTATTCACTTTATAAATTAAAAACTTCTGCGATTTTATTTCCGCTTTGGCTTCTTATGGGCTTGATTATTTATGTTATTTACGGTTATAAAAAATTAAGATAGTTAATTTAAATATTAATTTATGTGAACTTTTTTTGTAAATTTGTTGGGTTTATCTCAAAATTTGCTATAATTATCCTGTTGAAGAGTGTTCTAGGAGTTTTTATTTAACAGATGGTAAAAAATGTAACAAATGAAGAATTTGAAAAATTATTGCAAGATTATGATTATTCTTTTAAAAAGGGTGATTTAGTTAAAGGTACGGTTTGGGCGTATGATTCAGAAGGGGTTATTGTTGATATAGGTGCAAAAATTTCCGCAACTGTTCCTTCGAGAGAAGTTGGAACTGAAAAGGATAATAATATTCAAGAAGTTCTTGAAAAAGGAAAAGAATATGAATTCCTTATTATCAGAGAAGAAGATGAAGACGGAAAATT
>CAYYAL010000017.1:6216-9732 GCA_964469445.1 uncultured Muribaculaceae bacterium | reverse complement strand
AAGGAAAAGAATATGAATTCCTTATTATCAGAGAAGAAGATGAAGACGGAAAATTCTTGTTATCTCATAAACGTGTCCAACAAGCTTATACTTGGCAAGAATTGGAAAAAATTAAAGAAGCTGATGAAACTATTGTCGCTACCGTTGCAAGTGCCGTTAAAGGTGGTTTATTAGTTGATATTTTAGGCATAAGAGGGTTTATCCCTTCAAGTCATTTGAGGCTTAAAGACACAGATATTAATGCCGGCGATAAAATTGATGTTAAAATTTTAACGTTAGACAGTCAACAAGGTAATTTTATTCTATCTAATAAAAAGGTTTATTCTGATAATACGGAAGATACTAAAAAATCTATTTTTGCACAAATTGAAGTCGGTCAAGTTCTTAAGGGTGAGGTCGTAAGACTTACTGATTTTGGTGCATTTATTGATATCGGCGGAATTGACGGATTGTTACCTTTGTCGCAAATTTCTTGGCGTTGGGTGGAACACCCTTCCGATATATTTAAAGTCGGTGATAAAATTGATGTCGAAGTTATTGGCGTTGACCATGATAAACATAGAGTTAGCTTGAGCTTGAAAAATTTAGAAAAAGACCCTTGGATTGAGGCTGAAAGTAAGATTAAGGAAGGCGACGAAAGAGAAGGGACTATTACCAGAATTAAACATTTCGGAGCGTTTGTTGAAGTATTTTCAGGGGTTGAAGCACTTCTTCCTCAAAACGAATTAGCAGATTATCAAAATGCAAATGCTTGTATTTTAAATGTAGGTGATAAAATTACGGCTGTTATTTCTAAATTTAATCCGGCGGATAAAAGAATTTCGCTTACTATAAAACCAAAAAGCGAAGATGATGCGGTAAAACCTGCTAAAAAAACAAAGAAGAAAATTGAAGATGTCGAAGTTTCTGATGATGATAAATCAGAAGAATAGTTTGTAAAAGAAGATGGCGGAGCCTCTGGCTCCGCCATCTTCTTTTTATCTTTTTATTCATAATCCCACATATAAATTTGTCCGCAATATCTACAAACTGCGTGCTCATTCATAAATTGTAAATCAGGTTTAAATGTATATCCATCGACAGTTATTTCAATTTCGTCTTTTGAATTTATTTTTTGCACAAAATTCTTATCTCCTTTGTAATCAGGAGAAAACATCAATTCAAATTTGTCTATGGATTTACAGTTTTTACAAATAAACATGTTTAAATCTCTTTTTTATCAGTCGCACGTTTTAGTAATTTTTTATCAATAGTAGGTTCAAATTTTGCTAATTTTTTGTATAAAATTGTATAGCAAATACTTCTTAATGGA
The DNA here is from genome assembly GCA_964469445.1 of uncultured Muribaculaceae bacterium. Lineage (GTDB taxonomy): Bacteria > Cyanobacteriota > Vampirovibrionia > Gastranaerophilales > Gastranaerophilaceae > CAYYAL01. The sequence continues at coordinate 8,420 of CAYYAL010000017.1, read as the reverse complement.
AGTGTATAAGCTATGATTATAAATCCTATAAATCCTTTTGCCATAGCTCCTGCAAGCATTAATGATGTTATTTCAAAATTAAATATAGGAATTGATGAATTCGTTATAAAAAATGGTAATTGTCTTACGTAAATATTAAAAGGAATAACTAAAAGACTTATTAATTGTATTATTTCCGCAATGAATTTTACTATATCAGGTAATATTACGAATGTTATTAAATATAAAACAAGTGCTAAGCCTAAAGTTATGGCAAAATATCCTTTTATTATTTCAAAACTTCTTTTAAAACATTTTATCGGCGATTTATCTTCTTCAAGAGTAAAAACTTGGAAGATTAGAATAAAATAAATGAATAAAATAATTGCAATTATCCAAAAAAGCGGAAAATAACCGATAAGCAAAAATATGCTGAACAAAAGCCACAACAAAATATATTTAAAAGTTCTTCTTTTTATAAGTTCTGTATGAGCTTGAATGTCATAAACTTTTCCTGATTTTATTGCGTTTGCAGTCATTGAAGAAATTGCCCCATATGCGACAAGATATTCCCAAAAGGCTTTCATAAAAAGGAATAATGGAATTGATATTATCAGAATTAATACGGTAAATATTATTGAAAAATTGTTAAATATCTGAAATTTTTCGATCAAATAAGGCAAATTTTGGGTGTAAAGATATGCAAAATAAAGGGTTAAACTCAGACCGAAAATTTGCCCTAACACTGGGAATGTCATATATTTCATAAATGTTTTAAAATTTTTGAAATATAGTAAAAATCCTTCTTTAAGTATTGAAAAAACACCGATTTTATTTTTAGATTTGCTCATAATAATTGCCTTTTAATATATTATAGCAAAAAGAAAAATTAACAATTCAAATACCAATCATATGCTTTTTGAATTCCGGTTCTTAAATCTGTTTTAGGCACCCAACCCAAAGCTTTTATTTTGGTAGCGTCCATAAGTTTTCTCGGAGTTCCGTTAGGTTTTGATTTATCGTATTCGATTTTTCCTTCAAATCCGACAACTTCTTTTACCATTTCAAACAAATCTTTTAACAAAATATCATCGCCATTGGTTATATTAACAAGTTCGCCGATTTCATCATAATCTTTGTTTTGCATCAAATAAAAGCAAGCGTCTGCTAAATCGTCGGAATGCATAAGCTCACGATATACCGAACCATCACCCCAAAGAATTGCCTTATCTTTGTATGCACCTACCTTGTTAAGTTTTTCTTCAATACTTAAATCGCTTTCATCTAAGTTCCAACCGAGTTTGAATTTTTTCAAATCTTTTTCTATTTCATTAAAATCACCTTTTGATAGAAGTTTTGCTAGGTGAAAACGTCTTAATATCATCGGTAATAAATGAGCTGTTTCCATATTGAAATTATCTCCGACGCCGTATTGATTTGTCGGCATTACGGAAATAAAATTTGTGCCGTATTGTTCATTATAATATCTGCATAATTTTATTGCAGAAATTTTTGCAATAGCGTAAGCTTCATTTGTACTTTCAAGTGAATTTGTAAGCAGGCAGTCTTCTTTCATCGGTTGAGGAGCAAGCCTTGGATAAATACAACTTGAACCTAAATTTAATAGTTTTTTAACTTTATATTTGTATGAAGCATTAATAACATTTGCCGCTATCATTATATTTTGGTAGATAAAATCTGCAGGATATTGAGAATTTGCCATAATTCCACCGACTTTTGCCGCCGCAAGAATTACATAATCAGGACGGTTTTTCTCAAAAAAATTCTCGACAGCTTGTTGATTGCACAAGTCCAATTCAGGATAATTCGCTGTCAGAATATTATTAAAGCCTTCTTTTTGCAACCTGCGATAAATAGCTCCGCCGACTAAACCAGTATGCCCTGCTAAATAAATTTTTTTATCTTTTTTCATACATAATTCCTCTTAAAAATAAAAAAAACCTCTCAAGATGAGAGGTTTTAAAATGCCCTGAGCCAGACTTGAACTGGCACGAAGCTATTCACCTCGTTGGATTTTAAGTCCAATGCGTCTACCATTCCGCCACCAGGGCCTACCTATAAAATTGTCATTTTTACCGAACTTCGTTCGGTGCGTCTACCACCCCCATCGAAACTTGACATTCAGTCAACTTTCGTCGGGTCCCTGCCACAGGGCCTACCTATAAAATTGTCATTTTTACCGAACTTCGTTCGGTGCGTCTACC
>CAYYAL010000017.1:0-6116 GCA_964469445.1 uncultured Muribaculaceae bacterium | reverse complement strand
CTTCTTTATTTTATAATGCTCCTCGTAAATGTTTTTACAAAATTATATAAGGAGAAATTAAATGAAAGTTACTATTGATTCAGGTTGTATAGCTTGCGGTGCTTGCGAATCTATTTGCGATGCAGTATTTAAAGTAGAAGACATTGCTACTGTTAATGAAGCTGCTGTTGCAGATCATATTGATGCTGTTAAAGAAGCAGCTGATGCATGTCCTGTAAGTGCTATTATTGTTGAATAATGACGATATTTAAAGAGGGGCGAAGCCTTTGGCTTCGCCCCTCTTTTTAATTTAAGCATTATTTTTATTATATTTTAGAGATGAAATAAATGCTCCGATTATGAATACTAATCCCAAAAGTCCTGTTACAACTTCAGGTATTTGGTGGAATGTTGAAACAAGCATTATAATTGCCAAAATTCCGATAGCCCAATGGGCTCCGTGTTCAAGATATATATATTTTGCCAAAGTCTTTTTCTCTACAAGCATTATCGTAAGCGAACGTACGAACATCGCTCCTATTGAAAGTCCTATTGTTATTATTAAAATATCTTTGCTTAGTGCAAATGCTCCTAAAACGCCGTCCAGAGAAAATGAGGCATCTATTAATTCTAAATATAAGAAGCTTGCGAGTCCGCCTGTTTTTACAATATTGGAAACAGTTTTTGAAGAATTTTTCTTATCCAAAAATTTAGTTATATTGTCAATTAGAAGGTATATAAAAACTCCCCAGAAACCCGCATTTATAACATCAAGGCGAATTTCAAACGGTATAAAATTTTGAATAAAAAAGAGAGCCAGTAAGGTTAATAAAATTTCTACTCCTCTTGTAACACTCAATTTTTGCATTTTTTCTTCAATAAATTTTATCCAGTGAACATCTTTTTCAGAATTAAAGAAGTAAGATAAAAAAAGCATCATTAAAAAGCAGCCACCAAAAGCTACTATCGGGGGATAACATGTATGTAATTGATGTGCATAAGTTTCAGGACTGATAATAGCGATTTTCGCAACATCTAAAATTGCTATTTTTGCAAATATTGAAACAACTAAAAGCGGAAACAAAAATCTCATTCCAAATACAGCGATTGCAATACCCCAAGTTAAAAATCTATGTTGCCAAATATGCGACATCTTTTCCAATTTCATTGCATTTACAACAGCATTGTCAAAGGACAAGCTTACTTCTAAGATACTTAAAATTCCGGCGATAAATACGCATAATAACCCGCTTCCTGCAAGCACATGTTCACCCCATAAATATGCAAGTAAAAATCCGACTGCGGTTACTATATATGACCCTGTAAAATAATTCATTAATACATCCTAACCAATTTTCTGACTTCCGTTAATACCTTTTGAGCTTCAATTCTAGCTTTTTGAGAGCCTTCTGCTATAATTTTTTCAACTTCATCAATATGTTCTTCATAATATTTTCTTTTTTCTCTGATAGGACGAAGTCGTTCATTTATAACAGTAGCAAGTTGTCTTTTGCAATCAGCACAACCACGTTTTCCAGCCATACATTCGCTTGCAACAGTCTTAATAAGTTCCCCGCCGAATATTTCCCAATATTTATAAGCTACAAGACAGTTTTCAGGATTACCCAAGTCATCTTTTCTAATTCTGTTAGCATCAGTAATGGCTGTCATAATTTTCTTTTGTGTAATTTCTTCGCTGTCTGAAATTTTTATATCATTATTATAAGATTTACCCATTTTGTTTCCGTCAAGCCCGCAAAATATAGGAACTTGTGTCAATTTCGGTTGAGGTTCATTAAAGAAATCTGTTTGATAAGTATTATTAAATCTTCTTGCAATGTCTCTGGTAATTTCGACGTGTGCAACTTGGTCAACTCCGACAGGCACGACAGAAGCGTTAAATGTCATTATATCAGCTGACATTAAAACAGGGTATCCCATTAAACCGTAACTTATTTGAGAATTCATACCTTCTTTTGTACGTAAAATTTTTGCCATATCCTTCAATGTCGGATCTCTTTCGACCCAATTTTGAGGAGTAATCATACTTAAATATAAGTGTAATTCTGCAGTTTCCGGTACAAGTGATTGCACATAGATTGTTACTTTATTAGGGTCAATTCCGCAAGCAAGCCAATCCATAACCACATCTAAAATGTCATTTCGAAGATTTTCTGTTTTATCATATTTTGTAGTAAGGGCATGCCAGTCAGCTATGGAAAAGTAGCAATCATATTCATCTTGGAGCTTTTCCCAATTTGTGAGAACTCCGAGATAATGTCCCAAGTGTAATTTTCCGGTCGGACGCATTCCCGACATGATTTTTTGTTTCATATTGCAAACCTCTTTTCTACAAGTTAAATTTTATCAGTAACAAGGTTGTTTGACAAATCTTTTATAAAATTTACCGCCTCAGATTTAAACCAATCAATTTTCCAATGACTGCCCAAATTACTTATAAAAACTTTCGCATTTTTATTTTTTTTAGCTAATTCTTCTGAATTTGCATAAGGTGCTATTTGGTCTGTCTTTGAATGTGCTATTAATATCGGACAAGTGATTTTATTTATTTTATTTATATTATCAAATTTTTGTATAAAATCCATTTTACGTATAGTTTCATTTAAAAAAGGTTTTAAGAAGTTTAATTTCATACGTTTTAAATAAAAGTTGCAAACATCTAATGCTGCGGAATTTATATCTTTGATAGGACTTTGAAGTATTAATGCAATGGGTTTTATTTGAAGTGCTGTATTCGTTGCAACACATGTTCCCAAAGAATGTCCCCATAAAATTACATCTTTAATTTTTAATTCTTTTAATTTATTCAATGCACTTTGAGCGTCATGATAAACTCCTTCTTCAGAAACTTTCCCCCAACTTTTATAATGCCCTCTGTAAGAGAGCATAAAGGCTCCAAATCCATTTTCAACACACATCAGTGCAAAATCTTGATGGGATAGAATTGATTCTGCTTGTCCATGAAAAAAAAGAATTGTCGGTTTATTTTTTTTAGGAGGAATAAACCATGCGTAAAGTCTTACATTGTCAATGCCGATAAATCTTATGGGTTTAAATTTTTTCAATAATTTTTTATTAATTCTTCTTGCACGAAATCTTGAGGGTTGAAATACAAGAAAATTTTCAATAAAAAGTCTTAATTCTTTACAAATTGAATTAGACATTTTAAAAAAGTTATATATAGAAATTAAAAACAATTTTTGAAGAATAAAAACATATAAAAATATTTTACGCATAATTTTAATTTTAGCATTTAGTTTAAAATGTTTAAAATTGTTAATATTTGTTTAAAAAAAATGTTAAAAAAGCAAAAAAAAGTCTTGGCATGTTTTATATTAGAAGACAGGTGTAATGTAAATGAAAATAGAACCCCAAAATCAAAATATACAATTTTGTGGTGCAATGAGTAGGCTTGGTAAAAAGGCGTTCAAGGTTGTGCCAAATGTAGTTACGTCTGAAAATGCGACCAAGCGTTTAAATTGGTTCGGAAGAAACATGTCTTCTGCTGAAAACCGTTTAATACTTGGGGTTACAGCGTTGATGTCGCAACCATTTATTGATTTAAACAACAAAAAGGTTGATGAAGAAACCAGACTTGTATCTTGTGCAAAAACAATTGCTAAAATCATTGCAGGAACAATTACAGGTGTTTTGGTCAGAAAAGGTTGCATAAAACTTGTATCTTCTTGGTCAAAAATTCCGCAGTTAGTTAACGGAAAGAATACAGCTACAAAAAAAATTCAAACTTTATTTACCCCACAAGGTGTTGATATAAATAATCCTGATAAATATAAACAATATCTTAATACTGTTGGAACAATTGTTGCTTTATTTGCAATGACAGTTACTAACTTTTTAATAGACATGCCGTTGACGAAGTTTTTAACTAATAAATTTACTAAAATCTTTAAGGAGAATAAACAATGAATTTTTCCAAAGGTTTTACAAATTTAAAAAATATGCTTTATCATAGATACGGCGAAAATCCCGGAAAAATGCTTGTTCATACCGGAACATTGGGGTGGATATTATCTTCAATAGCTCAAGTCGGGGCGGTTGTTTTTAATGATAAAATTTCACAAGATCAAAAGAAATTTCTTATTCCGCAAGAGATTGCAGATGCAGCAGTTAATATTATTTCATTTTATGTAATTACAAATTCTTTAAAGTCTTTTTCTTCAAAACTTGTTTCTACGGGAAAATTAGTATCTCCAAAAATAAAAAAGTTTTTAGATGTCTTAAAAATAGAAAATCCTAAGGCAAGAATTGGAAATTGGAATTTTAATATAGAAAATTTACCTGATTTTAAGAATATAAAGGGGGATTACACACCTTTTAAAAACGGAGTTGATGTCGTTGCAAGCACTATTGGTTCAATCATTTCATGTAACCTTATAACACCTGTCTTAAGAAATGATTATGCAGCCAGAAGTCAAAAACGAAGCTTGAGATTAGACAAACTTACTCAAGAGCAAGTTGTTAAAAATCCATCATCAACTCCTTATTCTTTTAATCATACAACAATGAACGATTTTACAAGAATTTCAGGCATGAAAATTTAGAAGATTAAGTTCATTAAGTTAAGTAATCTGATAAAATTCTTTTGACGTAATTTTGAGTTTCTTTGTAAGGAGGAACTCCGTCGTATTTGTCAACAGCTCCCGGACCTGCGTTATAAGCAGCAAGTGCAAGAATTACATTACCGTTATATTTATCTAACATTGATTTTAAATATCTAACCCCGCCGTCAACATTTTGAACAGGATTGAAAGCATCATTTACGCCCAATCTTTTTGCAGTCCCAGGCATGAGTTGCATTAAACCCATTGCTCCGCAGTGAGATTTTGCTTTAGGATTAAAGCCTGATTCTTGTTTAATAACTGCTTTCACCAAATTTTCATCAACCCCGTATTTTGAAGAAATTTGAGAAACTAAGCCTAATAATTGTTGTTTTCCTGTCATTTGAGGGGTTGTTGCTGATTGTGTTTTGTAATTACCTAAAACGGCAGGACTTGGATATACAGTTGCATTAACTTTTTTATTCGCCGGATTTGTCAACAAAGTTCCAAATTGTGCCTGTGCCGTGCTTTGTAAAACTTGTTGAAAAGGCTGAACATTCGCATTTGTAGGGGGATTTATACTTTGATAAGGATTTGTCGCATTTATTTGATTAAATTGTGTTGCTTGAGCTTGTGTAGGATTTACGGATTGTGCCAATTTTGCAATTTGAACAAGCCTTTGTTTTAAAGCTCCTTCGCCACTTGTATTAATTAAATTTTGTATCATTGGTGAAAACATTTACTACCCTCTCTTAACATTTTTTCGTAAAAAATAACGGAAACTTTAACTTCTATACCCAAAACCATCTTTTTAGTGTATGTAAGTTTTTTAATAATCATTTTTAATAAGTCAAAAGTTTTTATACTTTATTAACTTTTTGTGTTTTTTAGATAAAAAGTATTATAATATTGGATTATGAGAAAATTTTCGGTTATTTTATTTTTAATATTGTGTTTTGGATTTACGAGTGAAGCTTTTGCATTCGGGAAAAAAGCTTCAACAGAAGTTCCGCCGTCGCCACCTGATATATCAGAATTTGAAGGAGGATATGTAGGAACACTTCCTGATCCGACAGAAAGATTTCAAAAATTAAGAAAAAAAACGGTTCACCCTTTATTTGAGGCTGTGGACGGATTTAATGATCCTTCTATTATAAAACCGACCCCGAGAGATAATCCGGCTTTCGTAAATATAATGATTAAGAAAGACCGCTCAAGCCAATATGTTAATGACGTTAATGAATTGATACCAATGCTTGAAAAGGTCTACGGTTGTCTTGAAAACGGAGATAATATTCAACTTTTAAGTGCCAGAGCATATTTTTTTAAAGAGCATGTAGAATATTTCAGACAAAAATATGAATTAAAATCTGAGGCTAGTTATTTATCTTATAAAAAATTAGTGGAAGTTTCTAATCAAACACAAACTGTTATAACATTACTTTCTGAGAAGAGCAGATTTTCACCGTATTTGGCTTACGGCGACCAAGGATATATTTATAATGATAATAATGTAAACCAACAAGTATCATATCTTATGCAAGAAATTCAAGATAC
>CAYYAL010000016.1:0-25010 GCA_964469445.1 uncultured Muribaculaceae bacterium | reverse complement strand
TTACCGTAATTACAGGTGAGGTCGAACCCGAAAAGGCTATGGAATTAATTTCTAAAAATTTTACGACAAAAGCCTCTCCTATCCCTGATAGAAATTATGAAAGGTTTACTCCGATAGAAAAATCTATACGGAAAGATTTGATTTCCGATAAAACAAATTCTACAATAGGTTCTATCGGGTTTGTTGCACCTAAAAATAATGATTCAGATGATTTAATTTTATTTAATTTATTAATCAATTATCTTGCAATGTCGAATAATTCAAAATTAAATAAAAATCTTGATAAACTCAATGCAAGTACAAATGTTTCATTTGAAAAAATCAGCACGAAACCTGACGAAAACAGAATTTTTCTCTTAAATTTCAGTTCTTCGGAAGAAAACAGCGAAAATGTTTTAAAAACCATTTATGAAACAATCAATGATTTAAAAACAAATCCACCGACAGAAAAAGAACTAAACGCCTTAAAACAGATGTCAAAAGTTTCAATGGCAAGCTCTTTTGAAAATTCAGAAAACCTCAACAATCTAGTGGCAGAAGCTACTTCAATCGGCGATTTAGATTTTATAAATAAGAACATAGAACGCCTTGAAACAGTTACTCCACAAGATTTAGTTAAAACTGCGGAAAAATATTTAAATCTAAATAAGGCTTCAATTACAATAGTACACCCTAAAACTACTGATGCAGATTTGATTAAGGAAAATTATAAAAAAACAAATAAAATATCTTTTACTGGCAAAATGGCGGAAAAAACAGCTATTGAAAATGATAAAATAAATATTTACGAAGCCTCAAATAAAATGCACATTCTAACAAATAAAACGGACAGTGATGTTGTAAATATGCAAATAAATTTAAAAACAGAGCTTCCGCCTGCAATAAAACCTGCAACAAAAGAAATTTTGGCAGGAATGTTGCAATACGGAACCGCAAATAAATCTCAGGAAAAATTTTATAAAGATTTAGAAGAAAACGGAATTTTTATGGCAATAGATTCATCTTCTTCTAAAATTTCCGTGAGCAGTGATTTTTTACCCGAAAATACCGCTAAAGCAATGGCGGCTGCAAAAGAAAATATATTAAATCCTCGACTTACACAAGAAAACTTTGATTTTGTAAAATCTAAAATAAAGGAAAATTTATTAATTTCAGAAAAATATGCCTCAGATAAGGTATTGGAAGAACTTCTCAATGACGGCATTCATATATCATCTAAAGAAGATATGCTTAAAAATATTGATGACATAACTTTAAATGATGTAATAGGTTTGCACCAATATATAATTCAAAATTCAATGGGAAATATTGCTGTTTCAGGAGATTTCGATAAGAATAAAGATTTAAAAGAAACTGTATTTAAAGAAGCGTCTTCCGGATTTGGGCAATTAAAACCTAATAAAATTGCAATTTCTAATTATTATACCCCTGTTATTGAACCAAAAATTATCACGGATACAAAAGAAAATAATCAGGCTGAAATCGTTAAGGCTTATAAATTCAAATACAGCGATAATTTAGAAGATAAAACAAAAATGATACTTTTAAATCAAATTTTAGGCGGTGGCTCTTCCTCGAGATTGTTTAATGATTTGCGAGAAAAACAAAAATTAGCTTACGCCGTCGGTTCTGATTTTGCAAAATTTGATGACACCGGAGTTATAAATTTACATATTTTGACAACGACTGATAACAAAAATTTAGGTGAATTTACTCCTGAAAATGTTCAAAAATCATTAGACGGATTTTCAAAACATGTTGATTTAATTAAAAAGGAAATTGTTTCCGATAAGGAATTAGAAGCCGCAAAACTTGCCTTAAAAACTCATATTTTAAACAGTGTTGAAGAAAATTCGAATAAAAATTCAGTATTATTATCGTCTAAAACAACGCCTTACGGAGTTGATGAACTAAATTTGGCACTTAAAATTATAGATAAAATAACACCTGAAGATATTAAGAATACTGCAAATTATGTATTTTCAACAAATCCGATAACGGTCGTTTATGCTTCAGAAAACACACTTAATGCAAATAAAAATTATTTATCTGAATATAAATAATTTTTTGCCCTTATGTTATTATTTGTGCTAAAATCATACGAGTAAATTTTTCATAAAAAAGGAGAGTTTCGTATGTCAACTATTGAATATTTTACAAATTCCGAAGAATTAAAAAGTCTTACATCAGCCGCAAGAGCGACAATTACAGCTCCGTTTTTCGGAAATAATGTAAAAGAAATAAAATCATTGACAGAAGCTTATAACATTGCAAAAAAAAGCAGCGGAACTGTTGAACTTACAGGAATGCCTGTTTTTAAGCCTGAAAAATTAGGTTTGCCGAAAGGTGCAAATCAACTTCTTTTTAATGACGGAACTGTTGTCGGACGTTGTGCTGCCGCAAGAAAAATTGTAGGCGAGCCAAATTGCGACTTAGCAAAACTTCTTCCGATTTTAAGAGAAGCAGTTTATCAAAGCCGATATAAAACAATGTATAAAGCAGAAGCAGTAGTCGGTTTAGATAAAGATTTTATGATAAAAGCTCATTTATTGATACCTGAAGGGTTTGAAAATGTATCTTATTCTTGGTTATTAAATTTCCAATTTATAAATAATGAATATAAAAAAATGTATGAAAAATCAAGAAAGATTGACGAAAGTGATATTTTTGTATTTTCAGACCCTGATTGGCAACACCCTGATTTTCCTTACGGATTAACCTTTTTTGACCCAATACATAATTGTGCGGCGATATTGGGAATGAGATATTTCGGCGAACATAAAAAAGGGACCTTAACACTTGCGTGGGGAACTGCAGCAAGAAACGGTTACGCATCTTGTCATGGTGGAATGAAAAGATATAACTTGAAAAATTCTTCATATCAAGTCGCCGTTTTCGGGCTTTCAGGAAGCGGAAAATCGACAATTACGCATGCAAAACACAATAATAAATATAATATAACGGTTTTGCATGATGATGCTTTTATTATAAACGTAGATAAAAAATATTCGATAGCACTTGAACCTGCTTATTTTGACAAAACGCAAGACTATCCTATGGACTGCGAAGATAACAAATTTATTTTAACCCAACAAAATAACGGCGTAATCGCAAAAAATAACGGAAAACTTTATTCAATAACCGAAGATATAAGAAACGGAAACGGACGTGCAGTAAAATCAAAACTATGGTCGCCAAATCGAGTTGATAGAATAAATGAACCGATTAATGCGATTTTCTGGCTGATGAAAGACCCTACAATCCCGCCTGTAATAAAACTTTCAGGAGCATCTTTAGGTGCTGCGATGGGTGCAACTCTTGCTACCAAAAGAACTTCTGCAGAAAGACTTGCTGAAGGTGTTGATCCTAATGCACTTGTTGTTGAACCTTATGCAAACCCATTTAGAGTTTACCCGCTTGAGATGGATTATAACAGATTTAAACAACTTATCAATGACGGAGTTGATTGTTATATCTTAAACACAGGTGATTTTATGGGACAAAAAATTACACCTAATATAACTCTCGGTATAATAGAAAAAATTGTTGAAAAAACTGCAGATTTCAAACAATGGGAAAACTTCTCAGATATTCAAATTATGGATATTGATGAATTTAATATTTCATTCGAAAATCAAGAATACAAAAATCAATTTATAAAAAGAATGCAAGACAGAATTAATTTTATAGAATCAAGAGAAACTGAAAAAGGCGGTTTGGACAAGCTTCCACAAGATGCGCTTGATACACTGAACAATGTAATTAATCAAATATAAAACTTATTTTGAATTATTTTTAAAAAATGATTTATATGATATTATTGTCTTATGATTTTTAACGGGGAAGCTACTAATCTTTTAATCGATGAATACATCAACCTTATCGAAAATGGGGTACAAACTTCCGATATAATTTTCCTGACACAAAATTCTAATAAAAAGAATTATGTAAGAAATGAAATTTTAGAAAAAACAAATCTTTCAGTCCTTGAAAAACTTGAAATTCACTCTTTTTACGGATTTATTTACAATTCAATTTTAGATAATTGGGCAAATTTAGAAAATATTACAAATGACAATAAAACCCAAATTACTCCAAATTTAATAGGTTTAGAAATTTCTCAATTTATTTTAAAAGACATAATTAAAGACCTTGAATTTAAGGGATATAATTCAAAAAAATCTTTACTGCACCAACTTTTTAGAAGATATTCTTTAATTGTACAGAATAATTTAAGCGAAAAAGATGTGGATTTCAGAGCGAATGTTTTAGGGGAAAGTTTCGCCCCTGATGCAAAAGATGCCATAAATTCATTTAATAAAAAAACTTTCGATTTAAGAAGTTTTGATTATCTTAGGCAAGCTCTTATTTTCGCCCATTTATATAAAAAAACGGATTGTTTCAAAAATATAAAATATATTTTTATTGATAATGCTGATGAAATAACGCCTCTATGCCTTGATTTTATCAAATCGCTTAATCTTGAAGACATTTTTATTGCTTATGATAAAATGGGTTCAAGTCGTTGCGGATATCTAAGTGCGGATAAAACTGCAGTTTTTGAATTTGAAAAAATATTTAATCAAAAGGCAATTGATATTCCAATGAATTCTAAACTTAAAAATGATGCCGAAAATTTATTTTCAAATGTTATCAATCAAAAATATACTAAACTTGAACATTTTGAACTTAAAACAACTTCAAAAAGAGCAAAAAGCGTTGAAAATGCAATTTCTAAAATAAAATTCTTACTAAATAACGGCATTTCTCCGAATAAAATATCAATTATTACCCCGATAATTGATGATATGCTCAAATTTTCGCTTACAGAAGCTTTTAATACGTCTTTTTGCCAACCTCTTTTTCTTTCCGGCAGCGAAAAACAAATCGAAAATCCGCTTGTAAAATCAACTCTGACAATTTTAAAACTTGCAGATGACAATTTGAAAAATGAATTATCATCTTACGATTTAAGGATAATTCTGCAAGATATTCTTGGAATTCCTATAAAATATTGCCAAGAAATTTTAGAGAAATTTGATAATGAGAAAAATATTATTGAATACAATTTTAAAGATGAAGAACATAACACTAATTATAAAGCGTTTTTAAATTGTTTAGACAATTTAAAAACGCAAAACTCTACACTTTCAGAAAATATTTATATTATTGCTGAAAAATTATTTGATTTTAGAAATTACAAATCTGCACAAATAAACAAATTCAATTTTTTTATAAAACAAATTGAAGATTTTGAAAATGTTTTCGGGCAAGAATTTATAGAAGAAAAAAAAGCTGAAATTATTAATCAAACAGAAAATTCAATTATTGCAGAAAATCCTTATTCAATATTAGAAATAGGAGAAACCGAACTTATAACCGCAACTCCGCAAAAAATAATTGACAATTCAATCAAAACAGATTATCAAATTTGGTTAGATGTATCTTCAGATGAATGGATAAAATCCGATACAGGCCCCCTCTACAATTCTTGGGTAATGCAAGCAGGTTGGCAAAAATCGGAATATACGATAGAAGATAATATTGAATTATCACTTCAAAAAACTGCAAGAATTTTACGAAAACTTGCCCTATGTTCAAATGAAAAAATTTACACTTATTCTTCCCTTTTTGACGGCGTTGGAGTTGAAAACTTCGGCGGAATTGAAAAATATTTAAAATATCAAGATGAAGAAATTAAAGAAAAAATTAAATTTAAAATTGTTCCAAGAGATGACCAAAAGCCGGTCTTAGATTACAAATCAGGCAAAATGGCAATCTCAGCAGTTCCGGGTGCAGGAAAAACCACAATTTTATTAGAATTAATTCTAAAGCTTCTCAAATCAGGTGAAGATGCCGAAAACATTTTTGTTTTAACTTACATGGAATCTGCCGCAAGAAATTTCAGAGAACGGATTAAAAATGCCGATATCGTAAAGCTTCCGAACATTAGCACAATTCATGGATTAGCTTTGAAAATTTTGAAAGAAAACTCTAACTTTGAAAAATTAGGACTTAATTCTGATTTTGAAATCTGCGACGATTCTCAACGTGGACAAATTATACAGCAAATAGCCTCTGCTCTCAAACTAAAACCTTCCGAAACAGAAACCTTTGAAAGAGCTGTTTCAACCTTAAAATTTTCTTTAAAACACGACAAAAATGTAGCTTTAAAAACATCTTCAAACAAAAAAATTAATGCGTTTTTAGAATTTTATAAAAAATATCAACAAATTTTAGACGAAAATAATTTAATAGATTACGACGACATGCTTCTCTATTCCGTAAAATTACTTGAAGAAAACTCTGATATATTAAGCTATTACCAAGAAATTTGCAAATATATAATAGAAGATGAAGCACAAGATTCTTCAGCCATTCAGCAAAGATTATTGGAATTATTAAGTGCAAAACACAAAAATTTAATTCGCTGCGGAGACGTAAATCAAGCAATCACGACAACATTTTCAAATGCCGATGTAGAAGGTTTTAGAAAATTTATAACAGAAGCAAATTCTGTCGAAATGAATTGTTCTCAAAGATGTAGCAAAAAGATTTATGAATTAGCGAACAATCTTATTTTATGGGCAGAAAGCAAGCCAAGCCTTAAAAACTTATTTTACAAAATTTTTATGCAACCTGTCAAATATCAAAATCCGGAAGAAAAAAACGGCATTTACTCCGCCGTTTTAGAAAACTCTTTTGCTGAACGGAATTTTATAATAAAACAAATTCGAGAAATTTTTAATAAGGATCCAAAAGCCACCATCGGCATTCTTTTAAGAGGAAATTATCAAGTAAAAACTTGGACAAATGTTGTGAATAATTTGGGATTTACCGCAATAACGAGAACGGAATGTTTAGAACAAAAAGCCGTATTTCAAACTATTTTTGCAATTCTGAAAATTATTCAAAATCCATTTGATAATCAAAATATAATCGAAAAATATAATATTCTTTGCGATTGCGGACATTATAAAAAAATAAATATTCCTCTTGATAAAAATTTTGTAAATCAAAACCCTGACGAAATAGATGAAGTGGAGCTTGCTTCTTTTTATTGGGATATAATTTATTGGCTGAGTTTTTCGGCACTTCCTATTGAAGATTTAGCAATAAAAATCGGACTTCATTATTACTCAACAGAAATCGAGCAATCAAATGTTTATCTTATTTCAACGCTTATAAAACGAATTGCAACGAATAACAATTTCAATGAAACTCTAAATCGATTGGAAACGCTTTCTCAAAAAAGTTCCTTAAGCGGGTTTAAATTCTTCGCAAAAGAAGATGAAGATGATAAAGATTTTATGGCAGGAAAAGTTCAAATTATGACTATTCATAAATCAAAAGGCGACGAATTTGATTATGTTTTTCTTCCTGAATTTGCCGAAAAATCTTTCCCGACAAATCCTGATGATATAAAATTAACGACAAAAAATAATTTTACAGAAGAAGTTAAATCGCTAAATCCGAATTACAAACAAAAAGATGAATTTGAGATGAAAAGATTTCTGATTGCGGAAAATCTCAGACTTATTTATGTGGCAATCACAAGAGCTAAAAGAAAGTTATTTATAACCGTTTCAAAAAATATCAAAACGAAATACGGCGATAAAACGCAAGAAGCAAACGCTGTAATCAAAGAAATAATAGGAATAAAATCATGATTTTTTCACCAAATATGCTAAAAACATTTGACGATTGTCCGTATAAATTTTTTCTGAAATATATTGAAAAAATATCAATGCCACAATCTGCCAAACCTTTTGAAAAAGGTAAAAATGTGCATACAATTGCAAATTATTTTTTAAAAGGTGAAAATATTGAAAAATTCGAAAATATTTTAACTAAAGACGAA
Organism: uncultured Muribaculaceae bacterium; assembly: GCA_964469445.1. Lineage (GTDB taxonomy): Bacteria > Cyanobacteriota > Vampirovibrionia > Gastranaerophilales > Gastranaerophilaceae > CAYYAL01. Next base: position 17,149 of record CAYYAL010000016.1, on the reverse strand, counting down.
CTTATTTCGTGGAAAAGCCTTAAAAATAACAAATATTTTAATCTACAAAATTTAAAAACAGAATATGAATTATCGCTTAAAATAAATGCTGAAACAGTTATCGGCGGAAGAATTGATGCCATTTTTAAAGATGCTGAAAATATTTATATTCTAGATTATAAAACAGGTGCAATTCCTAAAAATCCTGAAAATGATTTCCAAACAATAGTTTATCTGCTATGCGTATGTGAAAAATTTCAAACACATAACTTAAAATTTATCTATATCGACCTTAAAAATAATCAAAATATAGAAATTGATTTTGATGAAAATATTAAACAAAAATATCTGGAAAAAATTAAAACTGCTTGCGAAAAAATTCAAGCCTGTATTAAATCAGAAGACTTTAAACAAGCCCCTAACAAAGCTTTCTGTGAATTCAAAAAATATTGTAACAATTGTAAATAAATTTAAAAAACATGCAATTTTTTCTAAAAAAAATACTTATTAAATATGTAGGTAGTGAAAAAAGGTAGTGTTGTATGTCAACGACATCAAGTGCAATATTTTGTGTCAGAAGGGTTGATAGATTAAATTCAGATCCAATCACAAACTTTGGTTGCTTGCCTGTTGCAATAGGACAAGGTGCTAACGTTTATCGTGGCATAAGATCACTTGACGGAATGATAGTGAAAGATTCCTCAAATGCAACATCAATACTTACTTCAACAGAAAATGCCGTGAAAACAGCAGCTAATGAAAGTAAATTTCTTAAAGGAGCTGGAAAAGCTGTGAATTTTGCAAGTTCCCATATAAATCCGTTAATATGTGTTGCCGGCGGGATTAAAGTTCTAACCTCTGAAGATAAAGCTTCAACTGCAATTGAAGAAGGTTCAGGATTGGGCGTGATGTTTTTGGGAGAAGGTTTATTTAAGAAAAATAAACAAGCAATTGAGAAAGGATTAAAATTGGATAAAGCAACTGAATTGTTTGATAAAACTTTCTTAAAAGAAACTGCTAAAACAGCTGAAAATTCGGCAAAAACAGCTAAAAATTTAAAATGGCTTCCTAAAATCAATAAAGTGGCTTTACATGGAAAATTCGGCGGAATTTTAAGCGGAATATTGTTTGCTATGACATCTATTACAAGTTACATGATAGGTAATAAAACAGGAAAAGCCCTAACTTCAAGTATAAAAAATAAGGCGGAAGAAAAAGAAACTGTAAGACAACAAATTGCAAAATATGAAGCATATCTGGCAAATGCACAGAATATGAACAAAACTCAAACAAGCGAACTGGAAATTAAAGCATAAATTTAATAAAAAAACGCCCGCCTCCTTTTATATCTTATTTTTGTTTATTCAAATAATGTAAATAACGCAACCCTTCTATCGTCAAAGTCGGGTTAATAGTTTCAAATGGACGTTTTAAATAACTTCTTATAAGCCCTGAAAAGCCTCCGGTAGCAACGACTGTTGCCTTTTTACCCAATTCTTTTTCAGTTTGTTCAACCATACCGTCAATCATCGCAGCAGTGCCTCTAACGACACCTGAAAGAATTGCGTCATGAGTATTTGTTCCGATAGCCTTATCAGACATTATAAGCTCTATTTGAGGCAATTTTGAAGTGTATTCATGCAAGGCTTTTAACTGCATTCCCAAACCCAAAGATATAAGCCCGCCAATATGTTCACCTTCTTCGGTTATGACATCAAACGTGTTTGCCGTTCCAAAATCAACCACAATTACCGGCTTTGGGTATAACATGTAAGCCGCACATGCGTTTGCAATTCTATCAATACCCATTTCCTTCGGATTATCAATTTTAACAGTTACACCTGTCTTAGAATTTTCATCTAATAAAATTGTATTTATACCGAAAAAATTATCGACAGCAATTTTGAAAGGTTCCCCTAAACCATCGACAACAGAACCGATTACGCATTCTGTAACCTTTCTTTCTTTAAATAATGTTGCTATAACCTTGTCGCACTCTGATTGAGAAAGCTTTCTGTCAGATGCAACACGAAACTCTTCAAGAATAACATTATCCTCAAAAATACAAAAAGTTATATTTGTATTGCCGATATCAATCGCTAATAACATTAAAATAGCCTTGTTAAAGTACTTAACAAGACTATTTTATATTAAATCAAACCTTTTGGCAAATTTTTCGTCTTATCCCATAAAACTTATGCCAGTTCCATTGCCCAAACCATTTCCTAATATATCGGCAATATTAAACGCAGTTACATTATGAGAGTTTGTTATATCTATTGTTTGATAAAATGGATTTATAGGTTTTCCTTCACCTGATGAACTTAGAGTATAACCTGCTCCTGATGATGTTCCTGCTGATGAACCTATTGCTGCTGCTTCACCTGACATATTTATATCCTCCATTCCATGAATGTATTCATTCCTAATATCCTATGTATATATAAAGTATTTCATTTACAAATAATTGCCTTTTTTATTGCATGTTCGTTACAAAAGTTCATATTATCTGAGAAATGCCCTATTTACAAGGGTTTTAAGATTAAGAATTTTTTATTCTTTTGCTTTCACATGATATTTATCGGTTTTTTTAAGTATATACTTTATATTTTTTTGTTAATTATGAATATAATGTAACATTTACTTTTCATACAAAGAGGCGGAGCCGAGATAAAATCTCGGCTCCGCCTTTTTTGTTTAAAAAATATTTTCTATTTTACATAAAATTCTGCATTTACAGTTGCTTCAACCTTAACTTTTCCTGCTTCAATATGTCTTCCGCCGTCAGAATTTGTTGTAAATTCCATTCCTTTTGCACGATAAAGAATATTGCTACGAGAGTTGAAAGAACAATTTGTATCAATAGCTTTTACGGAAGAAACCTTTTTGCCTACTGATTTTGCTATAATTTGAGCTTGATTTTTTGCAGTTACAGTTGCTTCCGCAAGCATTTTTGCACATTCTGAATCATAACTATCAAGCAAAAATTCTAAATTATTAATTCTATTTGCACCTTTTGCTAATGATGTATCAATAAGTTTTGATATTAAATTCACATTATCTGTTTTTACCAAAACAGAATTTGTAACAGTATATTTATTATTAAAAACTTGCCTTCCGTTTTCATAAGAATAAACAGGAGTTACTGTGAAATTGGCTGTTTTAACCCAATCACCGTTTTCTACGTCAATAATTCCCTTCAATGCCATATAAACATTTTCTGAGGCTTTTTTATTAAGTTCAGAAGCTTTTTCCAAAGTTTTATCAGTTGTTTCAACAGTAAAAGTAATCAAAGCAATCGTCGGCTCAAATTCTTTTGTCGCAGATGTTTTTACTGAAATATACCCCTGACTTTTGTTAGTTATCGCATCTGCTCCGTTAGCAGTAAGCCCTAAAACTAAAACTCCTAAAAATAATACTAAAAATTTTCTCATATTTTACTCCTTAAAATCTTCTTGTTTTGCAGTTTCTTTATCTGTTGCGACTTCGCTGTCTTGTGCAATTTTTTTTGCCAATTCATTTACATCAATAATTTTTGAATGAGCTTTAAAGCGTTCAAGAACTTGTTTTGCTTCAAACTCTGATAATTCTTGAATTTCTCTTGGTGATACAAAAGAAATAACAGCTCTTTTTTTATTAAATATTAAAACAGAAGTTACAACAATTCCCCAGAGGAGCAATCCTTGAAAGAAATTAATTGAAGCGACTGCGGTTCCTATAAAAAAGTTCCAAACATGCATTGCGACAAATGCAGGAAACGCTATAAATCCTGCTATCAAGCAACTCACGGCAAATAATGCCAAAAATATTCCTCTAACACCGTTTATTTGTATAATTCTTAAATTTTTTCTCATTTTAATCCTTAATCTTAGTTTTTAATTAAATCTAAAAACTCATTTTCTGATAATATTATAACACCTAAATTTTGAGCTTTTGTTAATTTTGACCCTGCGGCCTCACCTGCAAGCACATACGAGGTATTTTTACTGACAGAAGATGCCGTTTTCCCGCCGTATTGCTTTATGATGTCAGAAGCTTCTTCCCTTGTCATAGTGGGCAATGTTCCTGTTAATACGAATGTTTTCCCTTCTAACTTATCAGATTTTTTTTGAACGAAGTTTTCTCTAACCTCAACACCATTATTTTTCAATTTATTCAAAAAATCAATTGTCCTATCATTTTTAAAATATTCAAAAACAGATTTTGCGATTTTTTCGCCTATTCCGTCAACCTTCGCCAATTCGTCCTGACTTGCATTCATAAGATTTTCGAGTGTCGCAAAATGATTTGCAAGTAAATCTGCCGTTTCCTTACCCACATGTTTTATAGAAAGTGCCGTTAAAAACCTGTTTAAAGTTGGATTTTTACTGTTTTGAATTGAATTATAAATATTAGTTGCCGATTTTTCCTGAACTAAATCCAATTGCATAAAATCTTCCTGCGTTAATTTATACAAATCAGCCGGCGTTCTTAAAAGATTTTTATTAAACAATTGTTCAATAAGACTTGGCCCGACAAAATCAATATCCATAGCCTCTTTTGAAACCCAGTATTCGATTTTTGCCCTTAATTGTGCAGGACATGATATCACATTCGGACAATAAAGATTGACTTCCCCTTCACGATATTCAAGAGGTGTATGGCAAGAAGGGCATTCTTCAGGCGGTGAAAACGGCAAACTTTGAGGAGCATGTTCCAACACCACAACAACTTTTGGAATAATTTCCGCAGCTTTTTTTATCAAAACTTTATCGCCAATTCGAACATCTAACCGTTTTATTTCATCAAAATTATGTAAACTTGCACGAGAAACCGTACTTCCCGCCAGTAATACAGGAGTTAAATTTGCAACAGGAGTAACCGCACCTGTTTTTCCGACACTTATTTCTATATTTTCAAGCGTTGTCGCAATCTCTTCCGGCGGAAACTTAAACGCAGTTGCCCATTTCGGAGCCCGTGCCGTAAATCCTAATTCTTCCTGCAAATACAAATCGTTCACTTTAATAACAACTCCATCAGTTGCATAATTAAGTTCCTGCCTTTTTTTATCCCAATATTTGCAATAATCGATTGCACCTTGAATATTTTTTACAAGCTTTATATTAGGATTAACCTTAAATCCCAACGTTTTTAAATATTCCAAATTTTGGTAATGCGTTTTAATTTCCGAATTATTTAATTCTGCATAATAACAAAACATCGACAAATCTCTTTTTGCCGTAACCGAACTGTCCAATTGTCTTAAAGAACCGCTTGCAGCATTTCTCGGATTTGCAAAAACCTTGTCGCCTTTAGCTAAACTTTCTTCATTCAATTTTTCAAATGAAGATTTCGGCATATAAATTTCACCTCTGACCTCAAATTTATTTTTATCAGAAACGCTTAAAGGAATTGCTTTTATAGTTTTTAAGTTTTGCGTTATGTTTTCGCCGACAACGCCGTCCCCTCTGGTAACTCCTGTTGTAAAAAATCCATTTTCATAATGAAGCGAAATTGCAAGCCCATCGATTTTTAACTCACAAACAAGTTCTGCTTCGCCGACTTCTTTAGAAACTCTTTCATACCATTTTTCTAATTCTCCGTAATTATTAGAATTATCTAAAGAATACATTCTTGCCTTATGCTTATATGAAGAAAACTTTTCGCCGACGCTTCCGACCCTTTGAGTTGGGCTGTCAGGAGTAATTAATTCAGGGTGTTCCGCCTCAATACGACGCAATTCCCGAAACATTTCATCGTATTCAAAATCGTCTAATGTCGAATTTTCCTCAACATAATATAAATAATTTGCTCTGTTTATTTCTTTTTTTAAATATTCAAGTCTATCTTGCATTACATAACCATCAAAAGTTCTCGTATGACTTTCGTCGCAACAGCTGTCGAAACCCCTGAATTATCATAATGAGGAGAAAGTTCAACAACATCAGCCCCAACAATATTAAGTTCTTTTAAATTTTTAAACCAATCTAAAAGTTCATTAAAAGTAAATCCGCCGGCTTCCGGTGTGCCAGTCCCTGCCATAACCGAAGGGTCTAAAATATCCAAATCAACACTTACAAAAACATCTTTGCCTTTCAATTCTTTTAATTCAGAAGGATTTTTTAATAATGTTTTAAATTCTTTCATCAATTCAAATTCTTCCTTCATGCCGGAACGAATTCCGATTTGTTTTAAATTAGGAAATCCGACAATTTTTCCTATATGATTCATAACAGCGGAATGTGACATTTCTTCGCCCAAATATTCTTGCCTCAAATCTGTATGGGCATCAAAATGCACAACAATAAGATTGTTATAAAATTTTGTTATAGCTTCAACCGCAGGCAAGGTAATTAAATGTTCTCCGCCTATTCCGAAAAAACGTTTTCCTTCACTATAAATTTCTTCAACATTTTCTCTTATCAAATCCAAGGATTTATAAGTATTTCCCAAAGGAAGTTCCAAATCGCCCACATCATGAAAGTTTACATCTTGCAAATGTTTATCAAAATAAGGGGAATAATCTTCCAACCCCCAACTTGCAAGCCTTATCATTTCAGGAGCAAATCTTGAACCAGAACGATATGAAACAGTTCCATCAAATGGAATTCCGAGCATTACAATATCAGAAGACTTATAATCTTCATTTTGTCCCATCCAATTTCTGTCTAAAAACGGCCCTTTTAACATACAAAAATTTTATCACAAAAAAAGTGAATTAAAAAAATTTGATGTTATAATAAAAAAACAAAAATGAGGTTATTTTATGAGTATTGAATTAATACAGCAACTTGAAGATACAGAACAATTTGAAAAAGCTTACGAACTTTCCGCAAGTCTTTCTCTAAAAAATCCAAAATCAATAGAATTACTTGAAAAAAAAGCCCACTTGGCAATAATCGTAAACAAAAAAAATGAAGCCATTAATGCTTATAATAAAATTCTTGATATAGAACCGAATAATACGCTCGCATTATCTCAATTGATGGATTTATATTTTGATACGGATAAATTTCTTTATTACACGACAAGAGGAAGCCTTCATACCATAGAAGGGCTTTTATCACATGCCGTTTCTGATTATAAAAAAGCCCTTGATAAAACCGATAATGAAAAAGATATTTATGCTACAAGATTAATAATAGCAAGTCTTTATGAAGACTTAAAAAAAGAAAATCAAGCAATTGATGAATATTTGAGATTACTCGATATGAAACCTCAAGATATAATCCCTTACATTAGTTTGGCGAAAATTTATGAAAATCAAGATTTACCTTCAAGTGCAGTGGAAACACTGGAAAGGGCAGTTTCTGACGGATTTAAAACAGAAAATGTAAAAGATTATTTGGCAGAACTTTGCCTTAAAAATGACCTTACTGAAAAGGCGAGAGAATATTCAAATGATGATTTTATAATTATTAAATCCTTCCTCGATGAAGAAAAAAATGATGAAGCTTTTAAAAAATTAAAAGAAATTGAACCGAATAATAAGAAAAATCCAAAATTTTACTCGCTTATGGCTCAATATTACTACAATCTCAATGAATTTGATAATGCTCTTGAAAGTATAGAAGAATTTGCAAAATTTGATAAAAATTCGCCTCTAACATTTCAAATGCGTGCATTAATTTATGAGGAACAAAATCAAGAATTTCTTTCGCATCTAAACTGGGGCAAATATTATCTTAAAAAAGGCGACAAAGATGTCGCTTTGAATGAATTTCTCCAAGCCGATAAAATGGGAAATAATGACGAAAACCTTTTAATAACAACGGCTCAACTGCTTGAACAAATGGGAAATCAACACCAAGCTATTGAATTCTATGAACGCTATGTAAATTTAAACTCTGATGATAAAACTGTTTTGGATAAAGTCGCTACATATAAAGCTAACATAGGCGATTGGTTTAACGCAATGAAATTGAGTGAAAAAATCTTTGAACTTGATAAAAAGAACTTACAAAATCTAAAACGCCTCGCAAATGTATACGAAAACCTTCACAACAAGGACAAATCAATTGAATTTTATGAATTATATTTAAAGCATGCTCCAATCGGCGACGAAACAGAAAAAATTAAACATAAAATTGAAATGTTAGAAACAGGAACATCTTCAATATTAGATATGATTTCAAGGATTTTTACAAAATAATTATTTTGTAAACAAATGTAAAATTAGTATATATTTTATATATAAAAAGGCAATATTTTTTGGCTTTTTTTTTTAATATAAGTATAGATAAAAATATAAGAGGATAGAGCAAAATATGACAAAAGCATTTTATACGGGAACGGTAACCGAAACATATAAAGGTGTTTCTGATCACGTTAATAACCCGAATTGGAATAATGAAGAAGTGGTAATCGCAAAAAGTTTGAACGAAATTTTGAAAGAATCGTTCTTTCATGGAGCGAGTAAATTCGGTAACAATTTTATAGCCTAAAATTCAATAACGGATAGGTTTTCTAAGCGAGTAATACTCGCTTTATTTTTGTGTAAAATGTTACAAATTGTTAATTAATAAATGAAAAATAGCAATTTTTAATATTGAGGGGTATTGAATAAATATACTGAAAGTGAATTATTATTTTTTTGAAAGGAAAGTAAAATGAATCAAGTACAACCCCAACAATGTGGACAATATCCTGCGTATCAAACACCACAGTACAATGCCGTAAAGATTGATATACATCAACCTGCAGTAAATACACCACAACAATCAAATCAAATGCCATCTGCTTATGCGATGCCTGAAGCTTCAGCTTATGAAGTACCGAAAACATCAGTTTATCAACCGGCTCAACAAGAAGCTTCTACAAATTTTAATCAGCCCCCTGCCCCAGTAAACATGCCCGCACCTGTAATTCCTGCACCTGTTGTTGTTCCTACTACGGCACCGGCACCGGCTTCCGCACCTGTTGCTGAACCTGTCGCACCTGTTGCTTCAGAAACACCTGCTGTTGCAGATGCTAATGCACCTGTAAATACACCTGAAGTAAAACCTGCTCAGGAATCTTTACCTGCAGTTGATTTAACTTCATTTTTACAAAATTTAAAAGGAGATAATCTTGATGCTCAAGAAAAAACTCTCCAAGATATATATTTAATGGCTGAAAATAATCCTAAACAGGCTACTGAATTGTTGCATGAAGACGTCATTAATGCCTTATTAGGAATTATAGAAAAAGATTCAACTAAACTTGAAGGACCTTCTCCAAAACAATTAGAGTTAAGAGAAAAAATTGTTAACGGCACAAAGGTAACTCCTGAAGAAGAAGCTGAAGCTAATACTTTATCACCTATGGATAAAGCTGAACGAAATAAACAATACAGTATCTTTACAACAGCTGTATTACAAAAATTATATGCTCAAGAAATAGAAAAAGAACATAAAGCAGTTGTTCCTTTGACTGAACTTCCGGGTATTGTAGGTATTGTTGAACAATTAAAAACAAATCAAAACCCTATGGTAAGAGCATCTGCGGTTGAAGGATTAAGCTATATTCAACAACCTGCTTATAAGCAAGAGTTGAATACAATCTTCTCTTTAGCTCAAAAAGACCAAGATCCAACTGTTAAATCTGTAGCTGATAAAGCTATGGAAGAATTAAATAAATTACAATAAGAAAAAATACATTTCTTTCAAAAAAGATGCGGTAAGAAATTTCTTACCGCATTTTACTATAAAAATATAAACTTAGTCTTTTAAAGACTTTATTAATTCGGAAATAGTTTTTTCTTGAAGATTAATTTCTTCAACCCTATCTTTTGTTTGTTGAACTAATTCAGCAGCTGCATTTTGAACAAATTTTACATTTTTCAACCTTGCGGATAAAGATGTTTTTTCTGCCGTTAATTTTTCAAGCTTTTTATTTTGTCGTTTAATTTCTTCGTCCAAATCAATCAAATCAGCCAAAGGCACGAAAATTTTTGAAGCACTTACAACAGAAGTCGCTGATTTTTCAGGATTTTTGTCATTCAAATTTCCATACTCTATATTATCAACTTTCGCCAATCTTTTTATATAAGCTTCTATTTCATCAAAAATATTCTTTTCATCTTCATTTGCACGAATTTCTATATTAATCGGCGTTGAAGATGGAATATTAAAACTTGCTCTGACATTTCTCAACGATTTTATTGTCTCAAAGACGATTTCCATTTCCTTGCTTTCATCTTTAAAAACAAATTTTTCATCGAAAACAGGATATTGTGCAACAATAAGTGCCCTCGTATCAGAAACATTTACGCCTGAACCCCAAAGTTTTTCAGTTATATGCGGCATAATAGGGTGTAATAATCTTAAAGACATGTCTAAAACATACCTCAAAACATTTTGGGTATTATGTTTTAATTTTTCATCTTTTAACTGAATTTTTGCAATTTCAACATACCAATCGCAATAAGAATTCCAGAAGAAATCATACAAATTATGGGCAATTTCCCCAATTCTGAATTCTTCCATATTTTCATTAACTTCTTTAACAGTTGAATTTAATTTGTCTAAAATCCACTTATCAGCAATAGTTAAATTAGAAAAATCAATTTCCTTATCATCAGTTGCATCTTCCAAATTCATCAAGACAAAACGAGAAGCATTCCAAATTTTATTTGCAAAATTTCTTCCATATTCAAATCTTTCATCAGAAACCTTTATATCTTGTCCGCCATAAGTAGAAAGTGAAGTTAACGTAAATCTCAAAGCATCGCAACCATATTTGTCAATAATTCCGACAGGGTCAATCGTATTGCCTTTAGATTTAGACATTTTTTGACCGTGTTCATCTCTAATAAGCCCGTGAATATAAACCGTCGGGAACGGTGCTTTGCCTGTAAATTCCAAGCCCATCGTAATCATTCTTGCAACCCAGAAAAATATAATGTCAAAACCTGTTACAAGAACAGATGTCGGATAAAATTTTTCAAAATCAGAAATTCCACTATTATTAGAATTTTCTTCTAATCCAAATAAGCTGTTAGAGCCTTTCATTGTTGAAAAAGGCCACAAGCCTGAAGAAAACCAAGTGTCTAAAACATCTGGGTCTTGAGTATAATTTGCAGGATCAGGATTTTCTTTTGCAACAACCATTTCCCCTGTTTGATTATGATAATACGCAGGGATTTGATGCCCCCACCAAAGTTGTCTTGAAATACACCAATCTCGAATATTTTCCATCCAACCGAGATAATTTTTCGTCCATCTTTCAGGAACAAATTTTATTCTTCCGTCATTAACAGCAGCGATTGCCTCTTTTGCCAAAGGTTCCATTCTTACAAACCACTGTTCAGACAATAATGGCTCAATTGTTGTGTGACAACGTTGACATTTGCCTACATTATGTACGTGATCGGTTATTTTTATCAAAGAATTATTATAAGAAAGCATTCCGACAGTTTTTTCTCTGGCTTCATATCTTTCCAATCCTCTTATTTCAGAAGGAACTTCTTCACAATCTTTCATTTTACCTTCTTCATCTATAACCCAAATTGGTTTTAAATTATGACGTTTTCCGACTTCATAATCATTTGGGTCATGTGCAGGGGTTATTTTAACAGCACCTGTGCCGAAAGATTTATCAACATATTCATCTGCAATAATAGGAATAACTCTACCTGATAATGGAATACAAACTTTTTTCCCGACTAAATCTTTATATTTATAATCTTTAGGATTAACGGCAATTGCGACATCTCCGAACATTGTTTCAGGACGAGTTGTTGCAACTACAATTGCCCCCATTTCATCTTTTAATGGATAAGATATTTCCCATAATTTGCCGTCTTCTGTTTCATATTCGGTTTCTATATCAGAAATTGCACTCTGACAACGAGGGCACCAGTTTACGATATAAGCACCTTTATAAATTAAATCTTTTTCATATAACTTTGTAAAAACTTCTTTCACAGTTTGAGAACAACCTTCATCAAGCGTAAATCTTTCTCTTGAACGGTCAAAAGATGCACCCAATCTTTTAAATTGATTTAAGATTGCGGATTTATGTTCATTTGCCCATTTCCAAGTTGTTTCTAAAAATTTTTCACGACCTAAATCATGTCTTGTTTTTCCTTGTTCTCTCAACTTTTTTTCAACAACATTTTGAGTAGCAATACCGGCATGGTCGGTTCCGGGAATCCAAAGTGCTTCATAACCACTCATTCTGTGATAGCGAGTTAAAATATCTTGTAAAGTTCCGTCAAGAGCGTGTCCCATGTGAAGAACTCCTGTAACATTGGGTGGCGGAATTACGATTGTATAAGGAGGTTTTTTGCTGTTTGCATCTGCCTTAAAAAAACCACCGTCTTCCCAAAATTTATAAATATTTTGTTCTACTTCTTCTGGCTTGTAAGATGTTGCCAAATCTTGATATGAAGTCATTTTTAAATCCTCTTTGTCTATATAAACAAAAATACCACAAAAAAAATTCAAATTAAATATATAAAAATGCACCTTTAAAATACATTTTAAAACACGACAATTTTTTCATCAAAAACATACAAATAAAATTTGAAACAATCGACTAAGCGAAAGTAGAGAAAGTACGTTCTATATTTTTATTTCTTAATTTTGTCCAACTGTCTTCTTGTGCATTAGCAGCCATATACAAGACTTTGTTGTTGAACATATCAGCAGTAAGTTTTTTATCCATAGCAAGTAGACCTTGCATATTTTGGTTAGGATTAGCATTTCTAACACCACTCATAAGAGCTTCTGAAGCAGACATCATACCAAAGCTTGCATTGCTTCTCATAGCTGTCAAATTCATTAATGCTATCATTGGAACTATCATTTTTTTCCTTTTCCGAGTAAACTTTTAATCCACCCATTACTACATCATATATGATAACAATAACATATTTTTTTGTCAAGTGTATAAATTAATTTTTTCTTATTTTTTGTTATATAATTTAACATATTATGGCATGTGAAATTAAAACGAATAAAAAAGCGATAACATGGTTATCTGTGGCACATTTAATAAATGATTCTTATACTGGATTTTTAAATCCGATAATGCCTTTCATTGCGGCGAAAATAGGGATTACTATGGCTGTGGCGACATTTATATTAAGTCTTTCGCATTTATGCACATCTTTACTTCAACCTATTTTTGGATATTTTGCTGATAATATTATAAAAAGAATTTTCATATTTTGGGGATTAATTTTAACAACCGTCTTTATTCCGATAGCTGCAAATGCCCATAATGCTTATGCTATGACATTATTTATAATAATCGGAATGATTGGAAGCAGTTTTTTTCACCCTCAAGCGACGACTTTTATCATAAGATTTTCCAAACAAGATTTTTCAAAAAATATGGCAATATTCATTGCTGCGGGTTCTATCGGATTTTCTTGCGGGCCGGCTGTTTCAGGGCTTATTGCTGAACATTTAGGGCTTGAAGTTATGCCTTATTCTTCTATTTTCGGCGTTTTATTCGCTCTTTTAGCTTTTAAATGTGTTCCTAAAATTTCAAACGTTGATAAACTTCCTGAACATCAAGAATTCGTCAAATCAATGATGGAAGTTATAAAACATAAATATGTAAAAATTCTTATAATAATTTCTGTTATGAAATCGCTTATCACAAACAGCAACGTTATTTTGCTTCCGTTTTTATGGAAAGGCGAAGGATATTTACCTTCAAAAATCGGTATTATTTTATTCTTGTTTATATTATCAGGTGCAATCGGCTCTTTAGTCAGCCCCAAACTTGAAAAAATTATCGGAACAAAAAATATTTTCTACATTTCAATGATAGGAACCTTACCATTGATGTGGATTTATTTAGTTTTAATGAAAAGCCACCCGACGATTGCGATTAGTATTTTTATATTAATGGGATTTATAACAATGCTTGCGATGCCTGTAAATATGGTTTTGGCACAAAAAATGTTGCCTAATCACAAAAGCATTGTTTCAGGATTTATTAATGGTTTTTCTTGGGGAATTGCCGCAGTATTTATGACGCTTATTGGTTTTTTAGCCCAAAAATTCGGCATTATAAATATTCTTATGTTTGTAGCGATAATACCTGCAGTATTTTCCGTTTTAATTAAAAAAATTCCTGTCGATATTTAATTTTTGTTTTATAATAAATCTTATGAAATTTTCAAGACAATCTTATATAAACACTCATAGGGACAGCTGGGTTGAAATAAATTTAGAATACTTGGCAGAAAACGTAAAAGCATTTAGAAAACTTGCAGGAAATTCAAAATTGCTTGCTGTCGTAAAAGCAGATGCTTACGGACATGGTGCCGTAATGACAGCACCTACAATGTTAGCTTCCGGAGTTGATATGTTAGGAGTTGCATCTATTGATGAAGGTTTAAACCTTAGAGATGCAAATATTTCTTGTGAAATTTTAGTACTTGGAGCTGTTCCTGTATGGGCTTTTGAAAGCGTTGCTCAAAATGATATTATGATTTCAATTTTTTCCGATGAACATATTAAAGCTTGTAAAAACACCTATGAAAGATGCGGGAAAAAGGTTCAAGCACATATTAAAATTGATACTGGCATGAATAGAATTGGTGTAAATTCCGATAATATAGATAATGCAGTTGATTTTATAAAAAAAGTTCAAAAATGTGAATTTATTGATTTAAAAGGAATTTTTACTCATCTTGCCTTTGTTGAAAATAAAGATGTAACCAATTCTCAACTGAACAAATTTGATGAAATAATTTCTCAGATTGATACAAAAAATTTAGACATACATTGTTTAAGTACTTCAGGGACAATAAATTGCGAAAATAAATATAATTTAGTCAGAATTGGAATCGGACTTTACGGACTATATCCATCAAAATCAGATGTCGGAAAAATTGATTTAAAACAAATTTTATCTTTAAAAGGAAGAATTGTTCATATACATGAAACCGAGGCAAATAAGGGCGTAAGCTACTCTCACACATATAAAACCATCGAAAAAACTAAGATTGCGACAATTCCTGTGGGTTATGCAGACGGGGTTCCTCGAATGTTATCGAACAAGATTTTTGCTGAATTAAAAGGAAAAAGAATTGCACAAATCGGCAATATCACAATGGATCAAATGATGTTTGATATAACCGGAATTGATGCAAAAGAAGGCGATATCATAGAACTTCTTAATGAAAATCTTTCAATTGACGAGTGGGCAGATATTTTAGGCACAATAAATTATGAATTGACTTGTCGATTAAAAGTAAGATTACCGAGAGTTTACACAAGATAAAAGGAGATTAAAATTGGGGAGAAAAGATTACGGAATAATCGGTTCCGGACCTGCCGGATATACTTGTGCATTAAGACTTGCCGCTCAAGGAAAAAGCGTCGTAGTGTTTGAAAAAGATTTTTTAGGCGGAACCTGCTTAAATAAAGGTTGTATTCCGACAAAAACATATCTTGCTTCTGATAATTTTGAAACAGCACTTGTTAATAAAGAAAAAAATGTGCAATTACTTCGTCGTGGATTGGAAAATTTATTCAAAAATGCAAAAATAGAAGTTATAAATGCCGAAGCTAAAATTATTTCTGAAAACGAAATTGAAGCAAACGGTGAAAAATTCGAATTTGAAAACATTATTATAGCAAGTGGTTCTAAGCCAAAGACGATTAAAGGATTGGAATTTGACCATAAATTTATTTTAAATTCAGATGATATTTTAAATCTTGAAAAATTACCGCAAAATATATTAATTGTTGGCTCAGGAGTTATCGGAATTGAATGGAGCCGAATTTTTTCAAAATTCGGCGTCAATATTACAATGATTGAACTTGCTGAAAACTTGCTTCCTATGGCAGATATTGAAGTTTCTAAGCGAATTGAAAGAATTTTTAAAGCAGACGGAATTAAATTTTTCACATCAACTTCTGTCGAAAAACTTGAAGGAAAAAACGTTACTTTGTCAAACGGTGAAATTTTAACGCCTGAAATCATTTTTGTTGCCGTCGGCAGAGATATTTTTGATAAAGAAAAAATCGACGGAATTACGTATTTAGGCGATGTTTGTCAAGAAATACAACTTGCACACTATGCTATTCATCAAGCAATGGAATTGACTGATAATATTCCTTTTGACAAAAAACTCGTACCTTCGATTGTTTACGGCGAACCTGAAATTGCTTGGATAGGAGTAAGAGAACAAGATTTGGAGCCTGAAAGTTATCAAAAGGTTTCAATTCCTGTAAGAAGCTTGTCAAAAGCTCATTGCGACAATGCAACAGAAGGATTTATAAAAATTTTGGCAAAAGATAATAAAATAATCGGAGCGTCTATTATTTCAAAAGAGGCATCAGCTCTTATTCACCAGCTTTTAATTGCGATGCAATTTGATATTTCAATTGACAAATTAAAACAAGTTTGCTTTGCACACCCGACATTTTCTGAAGGAATTTATGAGGCCGTATTAAAATTATGAGAAGACTTCCTGATTATTTAAAACGACCGATAATTGATTGTGATAAAACAAAAAATGTCCGTTCAATTTTAAAAGAAAATTGTTTAAATACGGTTTGCGAAAATGCTCGTTGCCCTAATAAAAACGAGTGTTATCAAAAAAATACGGCAACATTTCTTATTATGGGAAATGTTTGCACGAGAAATTGCAAATATTGCAATATAAAATGCGAAAAACCTTTGCCTCTTGATGTTGAGGAACCTAAACATTTGGCAAAAGCCGTTAAAGAATTGGGGTTAAAATATGTCGTAATAACATCGGTTACACGTGATGACTTACCTGATGGAGGAGCGGAACATTTTTTCAAAACTGTTTCAGAAATCAGAAAACTTACGCCTGATGTTAAAATAGAAATTCTTACACCTGATTTTAAAGGTGATACAAAAGCACTGGACGTTATAATAAAATCAAATGTAGACGTATTCAACCACAATATTGAAGCCGTTGAAAGAGTTTTTAAAACGGCACGACCTCAAGCAAATTATCACCGCTCACTTGAAGTTTTAAAATACGTAAAAGAAAATTCCACAATCAAAACCAAATCAGGATTAATGATTGGATTAGGCGAAACGTTTGAAGAAATAGAAAAAACTTTGACAGATTTGAAAAATATAAATTGCGATATAGTAACTATCGGTCAATATATTCAGCCTTCAAAACAACATTTAACAGTAGAAAAATATTATACACTTGAAGAATTTGAAGAAATAAAAAAACTTGCGAAAAAAGTCGGAATTAAAA
>CAYYAL010000015.1:9113-25591 GCA_964469445.1 uncultured Muribaculaceae bacterium | reverse complement strand
ATTGCTGAGATAACCAACGGTATAACAACCATTTGAATTAATCTTATAAACACTTGACCGATAAATGTTAATAATTTTGATAACCAAACAATTTCAGTACCATGTAAAAATATTCCGACTATAATTCCGGCAATCAATCCGAAAAATATATGCCAATTTCTTTTTAATCCCAACCCCAAAGCAATAAGTACTTGCATATGTAACTTCATAAAATAAAAACCTCGTTATTATAAAAACTCATTATCTATAATAGGTTATTTTTACCCGTTTCGTCAAGTACTTAATATTTTTTTCAACTTATTTTTTTTATGTTAATATAAATAAAGAAAATATAGATAAATTAGGGGATTAAAAATGAGTGAGAATTCATTGAGAGATAAATATGAAGTTGTTATAGGGCTTGAAGTACATGCTCAATTAAAGACAAAATCAAAAATATTTGCACCTGACGGAACAGAATTCGGGAAAGAACCAAATTCACAAACAAGCCCGATTACACTAGGAATGCCGGGGGTATTACCTGTTTTAAATAAAGAAGTTGTAAATATGGGCATTTTAACAGGGCTTGCGTTGAATTGT
The DNA here is from genome assembly GCA_964469445.1 of uncultured Muribaculaceae bacterium. GTDB lineage: Bacteria > Cyanobacteriota > Vampirovibrionia > Gastranaerophilales > Gastranaerophilaceae > CAYYAL01. The sequence continues at coordinate 25,012 of CAYYAL010000015.1, read as the reverse complement.
AAAATACCTAAGCGTTGTAAATTTGACAGAAAACAGTATTTTTATCCTGATTTGCCGAAAGGATATCAAATTTCTCAATATGATGAACCGATTTGTTTGGGTGGATACTTAAATATAAACGGTAAAAGAATAGGAATTACAAGAGCTCATTTGGAAGAAGATGCAGGAAAACTTGTTCATGCAGGAGCAGACGGAATTGCCGGTTCAACTTATTCCCTTGTTGATTTAAACCGTGCAGGGACTCCGCTTTTAGAAATAGTATCAGAACCTGATATGAGATCTTCTGAAGAAGCTAAAAATTATATGGAAGAATTGAGAAATATTGTTCGATATATCGGTGTTTGCGACGGAAACCTTGAAGAAGGCTCTATGAGATGTGATGCAAATATTTCGATTATGCCTAAAGGATCTTCTGAATTCGGAACTCGTGCGGAAATAAAAAATGTAAACAGTTTCAGAGCATTGCAAAGAGCGATTGAATATGAAATAGACAGACAAATCGAAATAGTTGAAGAAGGCGGAAAAGTCGTTCAAGAAACAAGACTTTGGGACGATAACAGAGGTGAAACAAATTCTATGCGGGGCAAGGAAGATGCACATGATTACAGATATTTCCCTGAACCTGATTTGATGCCGTTAGAAATTTCTGATGAATGGGTTGAAAGAATTCGTGCAGAAATGCCTGAATTACCTGAAGAAAAACGCCAACGTTATATGAATTTAGGTTTAAGCGAATATGATGCTTCAATTATTGTTGAGCAAATGGATTTGGCTCTTTTCTTTGATGAAGTTATCAAACTTAATGCTAACCCGAAAATCGCTGTTAATTTCTTGATGGGTGAAGTTGCGGCTTATCAAAAAGAAGAAAAAATTTCTATTAATGAAACAAAATTAACTCCTGAAAATCTTGCCGAATTAATCGGTTTAATTGAAAAAAATACTATTTCTAATAATATAGGGAAACAAATTATTATAGATATGCTAAAAGACGGAAAATCTGCTTCAAAAATAGTTGAAGAAAAAGGTTTAAGTCAAATTTCCGATACAGGTGCGATTAAAGAAATTGCACAAAAGGTAATAGATGCAAATCCAAATCAAGTTGCAGCTTACAAGAGTGGAAAAGTTCAACTGTTAGGTTTCTTTGTCGGTCAAGTTATGAAAGAGACAAAAGGCAGAGCCAATCCTAAAACCGTTAATGATTTAATTAAGGAATTATTGGATTAATGCAATTTAAGACATCAATGGAAGAAGAAATTTATCAGCAACCTGAAATTTTGGCGGAAATTTTAAGTTCTTATATTAAAGATGGAAAAATTTTGTTTAAAATTCCTGTTAAGGTAGATAAAATCGTTCTTGTAGCAAGCGGGTCTTCATATCATTGTGCAAGATTTAGTGCTGATTTATTCGGACAAATTGCGGATATGGAAGCTCAAGCTATTTATTCAAGTGAATTTTTGCTTAAAAAAGTTATTCCGCAGGACAGAAATATTTTATATATTTTCATAACTCAATCAGGAGAAACAACCGATACGTTAGAGGCTTTAAAAAAAGCTCAAAAATTGGGCATAAAAACCTTATGCCTTACAAATAAAGAACATTCTTCTATTTGGAATTTAGCTGATTATCAAATTAATTGCATGGCAGGAGAAGAAAAAAGTATTGCTGCTACAAAATCGCTTACGGCACAGATGATTTGTTTGACTGTTTTAGCTTTGCAATATGCTCAATTAAAAAACAAGGATTATGAAAAAGGTCTTAAAGCTGTACAAAATTTGCCTAAAATAGTTGAAAAAACATTGGATTTACACGAAAAGATAAAACCTTTTGCTCAAAAGTTGTCAGTATTTCCCAATATAATTATAACAGCAGACGGAATGCTTTATGCAATTGCAAAAGAAGCTGCTCTTAAGATTAAAGAAACTTCTTATTTGAATGTAACGGCACAAATTTTGGGTGAATTTATGCACGGGCATGTTGCGGTATTGAATAATAAAGCCGCTCTTATTTATATTTCACCTGATAATATTTCGGAACTTGCTCTTAAAAATTTAGGGAAAATAAAAACTGATTATAATCCTGAAATCTTAATTATAGGAAAAGATATCGGATTTAAAGTTGAAAATGATATTGAAAAAATATTTTCAAACTTAATCACAGTTCAATTATTAGCACTCGAAATTGCACAAAATCTCGGTAAAAACGTCGATAAACCAATAGGTTTAAGAAAGGTCGTAAAATAATGAGTGAACAATATATTCCTTTATATAGAAAATATCGTCCGCAAATACTTGATGACCTTGTAGGGCAAGAACATATTAAAAATGCCTTAAAAAATGCTATAAAATTAGATAAGATTTCTCACGCATATCTTTTCACAGGTCCTCGTGGAACAGGAAAAACTTCCAGTGCAAGAATTTTGGCTAAATCGTTGAATTGTGTGGAAGGACCTACCGATAAGCCTTGCGGAAAATGCGAAAGTTGTATTGATATAACAAATTCAACTCCGGTTGATGTGATTGAAATTGATGCTGCAAGTAATCGTTCGGTTGAAGATGCAAGAAATATTTTGGAAAAAATTCAATATGTTCCGATAAACGGCAAGTATAAAATTTATATAATTGATGAAGTTCACATGCTTACGAAAGAGGCGTTTAACACTCTTTTAAAAACGTTGGAAGAACCTCCTAAAAATGTAATTTTTATATTGGCAACAACTGAACCTCAAAAAGTTTTGGAAACTATTACAAGTCGCTGTCAAAGATTTGATTTTAGAAGAATTACGACAGAAGATATTGTAAATCATTTAAAAAAAATATCTGAAAAAGAAAAAATAAAGATTGCAGACGACGCTATTTTTGCAATTGCAAAGAATGTTTCCGGCGGAATGCGTGATGCATTAGCACTTTTAGACCAATTAAGCGTTTTGTCTAAAAAAATTACAATTGATGATATCAATAATATTTTAGGTAAAATTTCTTTTGATGTTTTGAATTTAATAACCAAAGAAATTACTGCTTCAAATTCTCAAAAATCAATAGAAATCCTAAACGAAACTTATAATAAGGGAAATGAACCTGTTCAAATTCTTACCAATCTTTTAAATCATTTTAAAAATATGTTAATTGTAAAAAATTGCGATAATGAAGGCATTATTTTAGATACAACGCAACTTAATAAAAAACAAGCAGATGAATTGAAAGAATTGGCTCAACAACTTGAAACGCAGCAAATAGTTTTTCTTATTGAAAGAATTTCTTATTATATAAAAGAGATTAAAACGACTAATAATCAGCAACTTTGGCTTGAAATCGCAATAATTGATTTATCTAATATGAGTGAAAATTCAAAACTTATTGATTTAGAAAAGAGAATTTCTGCACTTGAAGGCGGAAAGGTTGAAATTAAACAATCGTTTAAAATGAATTCTCAATTCACAGCACCGATAAAACCTGTTAATAAAGAGGAAGAAAAGATTTCTAAGATAACTGAGGCAAAACAACAAGTTGCTGAAAATGCAATAGAAAAACCTATTGAGGAACGTAAGAAAGATATAGTTAAAGAAGTTGAATTAAAGGCAGATGCTGTTTCTGAAAAAGAGGAAAAACTTGAAAGCAAAGAAATTTCAATTGATAAAGATAGTGAAGTTGAAAAACCTTTGGATAAAGCAAGCCTTATAACCCTTTGGCATGAATTGTTGTCAAATATAGGCAGTCCTGCACAAAGTGCTTATCTTAACCAAAATGCAAAACCTGTAAATATTTCTGAAAAAGGTATTATTATAAGCTGTAAGTTGGAATCATTCATTTCAAGAATGAATGAACCAAGCCGTAAAAAACCTATTGAAGAAGCTGCTCAGATAATGTTTTCTACGAAGAAAAATATAGATGTAATTATAAGATTGCCACTTGATAGTGATGAAAAAATTTCAAATACAAAGCTTGAAAAAAAAAAGATGATGCAACCTGTTGTTAAACCTTCTGAAAAAGAGGAAGCTCCTGAAAATATCGAAGAATTTACGGAAGATTTAGAGCAAAATTCTGAAAAACCATTAACTGAAATTCAAGATGTAGAATTTCATTCTGATCAGGTAAAAATGGTCAGAGATTTGTTTGACGGAAAATATATTGAAACGCCTTAATTTTAATAGTGTGATATAATTTTATTATGAAAAAGAGTTTTATTTGTAAAAATATAGAAGATACTAAAAAAATAGCCGAAGGATTTGGGCAGAATATTAAAGATTGCGGTTGTTTCGTGTGTTTATACGGTGAAATCGGAGCAGGCAAAACTGCATTTGCAAGGTTTGTGGCAAAGGGTTTGAATGTAAAAGAAAAAGTTACAAGTCCGAGTTTCGTAATCTTAAACGAGTATAAAAGCGGAGATTTACCGATTTATCATTTTGATTTATACAGACTTGAAAAAGAAGGCGTTAAGACAATTATTGATGAATTGAAAGAATATTCGGAAGGCAAAATTCTTACATTTGTTGAATGGGCAGAATTTTCACAAGATGAAATTCCATTCGATAGAATTAATATAAATGTAACTTATAATGATGATGACAGCAGAAATTATGAATTTGAAAGCTTTTCTGATAAAGGTGATAAAATTATAGAGGGTATTTTATGAATATACTTGCGTTTGATACTTGCTTGAATAAAACGTATATTGCGTTGAAAAAAGATGGCGAAACTTTTTCTAAGATAATTGAAAACTCAGATGAAAATTATCATTCTGCTTATTTGATTTCAAGCATTAAAGCTATTTTAAAAGAAAATGGTCTAAAACCTGCGGATATAAATTTAATAGCGACAAATATAGGACCCGGAAGTTTTACAGGTATAAGGGCTTGTGTTACTGTTGCAAGAATTTATTCTCAACAGTTTGATATTCCTGTTGTGGGTGTGAATTCTCTTGAAATTTTATCGGAAATTGATACAGAGGCTACGGTTTTTCTTGATGCACGAAAAGAAATGGCATATACCGATAAAAACAGCCCTAAAACGGTATTGTTAAATGATATTGATAAAAATTTGAAAGTTATAACTGATAATAAACTTAAACCATTATTTAAAAATGCAATTTCTTATGAAGAAAATAGTTATGATTTAGGAAAATTTTTAATAAAAATTGCTGAGAAAAAAGAACAATTAACTTGGAAAGAGCTTTTGCCTCTTTATATTCAACCACCTGCTGTACATGGTGAAAAAGCACAAAAAATACTTCAAGAAATGAGTAAATAATGGAAAATGTTTGTAAAAATTGGACAGAATGGCTTTTGAAATCAAGGTTTTCATATCTTAATGAAGAACAAAAAAAACAGACCATAAATTGGTTAAATGAGGTGAAAGAAAAGGTATTAGCATCTGCTGATATTAAAAAGGGCGAAACGGTAATTGATATCGGAACAGGAACGGGCTTGCTTGCATTTGGAGCTTTAGAGGCTTTAAACGGCACAGGAAAGGTTATATTTGCAGATAAATTTGAAGATTGTCTTAAGACTTGTCAAGAATTTATTGATGAAATGAAGATAAAAAAAGGTTATGAAATGATTTCAGCTCCTTGTGAAAATCTTCCGCTAAAAGATAGTTCTGTTGATAAAGTTTTGATGCGTTCAGTTTTGGTGCATATTTTAGATAAGCCTAAAGCAATAAATGAAATCGGAAGGATTTTAAAAAAAGGCGGGAAATTTTGTGCATTTGAGCCGATTATTTCTTCGAACACAAGATACAGCGATCTGATAACACCTGAAAAAATAACAGATTATCAATTATTTAAGGAAGTTGAAGATTCTTTTATGCAAAATCAAAATGACCCTATGTGCAATTTTACGCCTGATACTTTGGCTCAAAATCTTAATGATGCAGGATTTACTGACGGAAGTGTTAATGTGCATACGATAGAATCTAATTATAAAGTCGATTTTAAAACGGTAGGAAATTGGTTTAATACGCCACCTTCGCCTGAATTGCCAAGTATGAGAGAAAGATTTTTACAGAAAATCCCGGAAGCAAAAGTCATTAAATTTATTGAACAGGTTAAAGATGAACTTGATGGGACTATGGTTTGTATAAAATCTAATGCGGTGTTTATTGAAGCTATAAAATAAATAAATTGTTAATTTTTAATTATAAATTTGCAAATGGGTTATAATAAGTTTATGGATAAAATTTTTCAGGAAGAATTTATTGCGACTGTTTCTCATGAGTTGAGAACTCCTCTTACAAGTATCAGAGGCTTTGCTCAAACTATGCTTAATTCATACGAGCAGATTGATGATGAAAGCAAAAAAAAATTTTTAAAAATAATCGAAGACCAATCAAATCGGTTGATAAATCTTGTTGAAAATATGCTTTGTGTTAATAAATTAAATTCTATTAATACAAATTTTGTTCTTAAAAATATCAATTCCAATAAAGAAATAAATCCTATTATAGCAATAATAAAACAACAATATCCAAATCATAATTTTGTAATTGAATTTAATGAAAAAATTCCTGAAATTTATGTAGATAAAGATAAATTTCAGCAAATAATTACAAATTTATTGGAAAATGCTTGTAAATATTCGCCTGAAAATTCAAATATAAAAATTAGGACAAATTTTTCTGAAAATCCTAATTTTGTTTCAATAAAAATAATTGATGAAGGTATCGGAATTGAACGTGAAAATTTAGATAAAATATTTAATAAGTTTTCACGCATTGACAATCCTTTAACGAGAAAAACCGAAGGCTCCGGTTTGGGTTTGTATATAACAAAAAATCTTGTCGATAAAATGAATGGTGAAATCAAAGTGGAAAGTTCAAAAAAAGGTTCTGCTTTTGAACTTTTATTGCCGGCTTCAAATATTGAAAAACAAGTGAGTAAAATATGCGAAAAACCACTTTAATTATTGATAAAAGAAAAGAGCTTTCTACTAAGTATAAAAAATTAATAGAAAATTCTGAAAATAAGGTCAAAATAACATCAGGATTGAATGATGCGTTAAATTATATTCAAACGTTTGAGCCTGATTTAATACTTATATCCGATAGCATAGAAGAAAATCTCGCTGATTTTTGTAAAAAAATACGTGCTTTGACATATAATTTTCGTCCGATAATAGTTGCGATTTCAAAATCTTCTGACACTTCCGATAAAATAAAAACTTTAGAAAACGGAGCAGACGATTTTTTATCGGAACCTATTAATTCAGAAGAATTTAAGATGAGAATAAATGCTCATCTCCGACGTGATATAGAAACAAATCTTGATTTAAAAACGATGTTGCCGATTTCAAAATATACGATGAAAGTTTTAAAAAGAACTGTTAGTGAAAATTCTGATTGGGCTTGTCTGTATATCACAACTGAAAACTTGAATGAATACAAGGAAATTTATTCTGAACTTGCAACTGATAAATTTATACAAACATTTTGTGCAATTATAAATTCGGCACTTGACGAAAATGATTTTTTAGGACATTTATCAAATAATGCAGATTTTTTGATAATTACAAATTCATTTAAGGCTGAAAAAATAGCACAATTTTTAACGTTTGCGTTTGATACAGTTGTCCCTAAGTTTTATTCTAAAGAGGACGCCAAAAGAGGTTATACAATACTTGGCGGAGATGAAATTGCAGGTATTAAAATAAATTTTGCGAAGATTTCGGTTGGAATTTTAACAAATGAGTATAAAAATTATACAGAATCTTCTCAAGTTTTAAATGAACTTTTTGAAGCCAATAAATTAATAAAAAATTTATCAGGTTCTCATTTTATAAAGTCAAAACCAAAAATTTCAAGTAAAATTCCTGTTTCACCCAAGGAATTTAATAAAAGAATATTAATTATAGAAAATGATGAAGCTTTATCAATTTTGTTATCGACTACGCTTTCTTTACACGGTTTTGAGATAATAAATGAAGGTGAAAAAGAATTAAAAACTCCTGCGGTCATAATAATTGATGCGGAAGAAAATTTTTCAAAACTAGAATTGTGCAAAACTTTGAAAGAAAATCTTAATACTTCAAAAATTATAATGACATCAAGTTTGCATAATAAAGAGTTAGTTTTAAATGCAGGTGCCGATTTTTATTTGCCAAAACCATACGAACTTTCAGAACTTATTAATATTTTGAAAAAATTCGTAAATGAATTTAATAGATAAATAAACTTTACAAGATATAACTCTTTGTTGTATACTGATTTTTATGGAAAGTAATGATAAAAAACAAGCAACTATATCAGTTGTAATAAATACGTTGAATGCGGAAAGATTGTTGAGGGAATGTCTTGATAGTATTAAGGATTATGCAGATGAAATAGTAATCTGTGATATGCATTCTGAAGATAAAACGATTGAAATAGCTGAGGAATATGGCTGTAAAATATGTTATTTTGAAAGATGCCGTTGTGCTGAACCTGCAAGAAATTATGCGGATTCACAAGCAACAATGGATTGGATTTTGGTACTTGATGCCGATGAATTGGTTACTCCTGATTTATGGCAATATTTAAAAGAATTTGCGACAAATCCGCCTGAAGATGTTGTTGCACTTGAAATTCCAAGAGAAACTTATGCTTTAGGTAAAAAATTACGCTCTATGTATCAACATAAGCTTAAACGTTTTTGGAAAAACGGTGCTTGCGAATGGAAGGGACATGTTCACAATATTCCTGAAAATTTGTATGGTAAATCTGCCGTTGTTCACCCAAGAAAAGAAGGTTGTGCAATCCAGCATTATCATATAGATAGTTTGCAATCTTATCTTGAGAAAATGAACAGATATACGGATTTAGAAATGGATAGATTTAAGCAAAAAGGAACGAAATTTTCTAAAATGCGTTTGGTTCTTCGTCCGATATTTGAATTTTTTAAATTTTATATTTTAAAAGGTGGATTTCTTGACGGAACAACCGGTTTTATAATTTGTACGATGAATGCTCAATATAAGTTTACGCAACTCGCAAAATTATATGAAATGGAATTTAAAGAAAAAAATTCTGATTTGATTTATTAATTTTATTGGGAGAGCTTTATGAAAATCGGAATTATGTATCTTGCAACAGGTCGTTACATCTGTTTTTGGGAAGAATTTTTTAAATCTGCTGAAAAATTCTTATTTCCTGAACATGAAAAAGTTTATTTTGTCTTAACGGATAATGAACATATTTATGCGGAAGAAAATGATAATGTAAAAAAATATTTTTATCCGAAATTGTCTTGGCCGGAAGCAGGTTTGATGAAATATGACGCATTCCTTAAAGCTAAAGAAGAATTTAAAGACATTGATTATTTGTATTATTTTAATGCAAATATGGTTTTTATTGATAAAATCGGTGATGAAATTTTGCCTGATGAAAAAAACGGAAATTTAGCGATAGCGGTTTGGGCAAATTTTTGGCATAACCGAGATAATTTAGAATATCCGTATAACAGAGATGTAAACTGTTGGGCTTATATTCCGGAAAAACAGGGTGAATATTATTTTATGGGTGGTTTATACGGCGGAAAAACTAAAGAATTTGTTGAAATGTGCGAATTTTTAAACGGGAAGATTAAAGAAGATTTGGAAAAAGATGTTATTGCACATGATGAAAGTTATGCAAATAAATTTATGTTGGATAAAAATCCGCTTATTATAACTCCGAATTATGCGATGCCTCAAAATTGGAAAATTGAAGGGTTTAAGGATAATATCAAAGCCGTAATTTTAAAAAAACATCATTATAAATATGGCGGGCACGCTTATCTTCGAGGAGAAACCGATAAAAAAATAACTCCTTTAAAATGGTGGTTGAATAAGGTTTTCGGGCTTAATTTGAAATAATTTTTATAATCAAAAGCTTGCTTTATAAAACACATTTCATTGTTTTGTATAGCGTTTTGTAAAACGTTATCTAGTCAGTGTAATTAAATTTCCATTGAAATCCAACCATCTGCTTTAAAATCTTCTTGGTTAACGTCAGCAAGTTTTAGCCATTTATCAGGGCAGATTACAATTTTATCAGGGTTTTCATTTAACCACGCACCCCACCATGAGAATGTGGAATTCGCAATTATATTATGCTTGCACAAGCTCATTAAACGCATATCTTCGTAGCTTTTTTGTCCCGAATTAACATTTACATAAACATGTTCATAAGGTATTTTTAAATTTTCTTCAACCCATTTTATATCGTCCGAAAAAACGTAAATAACAGGATTTTCAACTCTTTTGGCAATATACGATAAAGCACGTTTATAATATTTTGCAGAGCATTCATAAAATGTTTGTTGATTTCTTTTTTTTAAATAGTCGCCACGTCTGATGTGAATTGAGATAGAATTTTTAGATTTTATATCTTTAATTAATTGCTTGTTTTCCTCATCAGGTTCAACTTTAAATTTAAAATCATTTTTTATAACTTTTTCAATAGTTTTAAAATATTTTTCTGTTTGATAATGCCCGCAAATAAATGTATTAGGCTTAATATTTGCAACATCATCTTGATAAGATACAGAAGACAATTCTCGAAAAGTTAATCCAAACATAGGTTTTACGTTAAAATGTTTTTTATTTAAAAGAAACATAAATCTTGTTAAAATAATATCAAATGGATTTGATAAAAATTTTGGTTTTGTATTAAACAAATTTAGGGAATAAGGGCGAGTTCTACGTCTTGTGATGTTAAAAAATGACATTTCAAACATAACGTCATAGCCGAACTTATATTCCATCGCTTTGGCGTAAGCGTATTGAAACATTTGATTTCCAAGACCGCCTTCAAGTTTTATAATCAATTTATCTTTTTTATTTTTTTTCATAAATTGAATAATCCTTTGATTGTTCTTTCCAATCTTTTTCCGCAACTCTGAAAGCATGATTCCAAAACTTTTCTATTGCATAAGTTTCTCTTTCCTCACGTTGAAGAATATGAACAACAACATCGCCGTAATCAAGTAAATTCCAACGGTTTTTTAAGTCGTTTTCGGCATTTGCAGGTAATCTTGAGAAAATGGATTTAATTTCTTCTCTGACATATCCTGTAAGGGATTTTACTTGAGTTGAAGTATCAGCCGAAACAATCACAAAATAATCTGTTAAAACTGAAACCTTACTTATATCTAATATAGAAATGTCTTTACCTAATTTATCATCTAAAATTCTTGCTATTACAGCAGCTAGTTTGTAAGAAGTTAATTCATTGGTCATTATTCGCCTTCAATCATATTTATTCTATTTTGATGACGTCCGCCTTCAAATTCGCTTTTTAGCCATACATCAACTATATCTAAAGCCAAGTTTTCGCCGATAACTCTTTCCCCTAAGCATAAAATATTTGCATTATTATGAGCTCTAGAAACTCTTGCAGAATATGTTTCGACGGCAGTTATTGCTCTTATTCCTTTAACTTTGTTTGCAGTAATTGCCATTCCCAAACCGCTTCCGCAAATCAAAATTCCTCTGTTATAATTTCCTGAAGCGACTTCTTTTGCAACAGCCTTTGCAATTATAGGGTAATCACTCGCTTCTTTTGTATAAATACCTAAATCCTTGAATTTTATTCCTCTTGATTTAAGAAATTCCATTACTGCGTATTTTAATCTAAATCCACCATGGTCGCAACCTATTGCTATATTCAAATCTTCCATAATTTTTTCCTCAACTATCTTCCACAATACATTATACAATTTTAATGCATTTATTAGCAAGAAATAAGAAGCATTTTATTAATTTTGTAACGAAATATTAATATTTTATCAAAAATCCTAAAGTATCTTTGAAACTTGGACGACTTATTTTTTATAAGAAGGGAGTGTGTAAACATGGATAAATATTTCGATATAGATGAATTGATGATGGATTACGGAGAAATGACCACTTTTAACTTTGGTTCAAGTGATTATTTAAAAAATGTTTTATTATCAGAAACACCGCAATATGCACATACACCATATACTTTTAAATATGGTAATTTTGATACGCTTGATTTAATAGCTGAAATACATGGGGTTTAATTAAGGAGGTTTATATGTCTGAAACTAAAGATAGATTTTTGAATTTTGAATTTTCTCCGGCATGGACGGAAGTTGAAGAAAAAAAGCCGTTGAGAAAAAGTTTGTATGAATTAATTGAAGAAAAAGAAAATATTTCTAAAACGCTTGAGGAGATTGAGCTTAAAAAAGAACGTTTGGCGAATATGCTAAAATTTCATCAAATGGATTTTTCTTAATATAAATATAAAAAAAATATAAAATTTGTACTCTTTCCATTAAGTTTGTGAGAAACTAAGATTGTAAGTTTATTGGAGAGAGTTATGAAAGAATTTGTTTATTTAGATGGGGATTATGTTGAAAAAGAAAAGGCAACCATTCCTGTAATGACACACGCTTTCTTATACGGAACAGCTGTATTCGAAGGTATAAGAGCATATTATAATGAAGAAGATAAACAACTTTATGCATTCAGAGTTAAAGAACATATGCAAAGAATGATGAACAGTTGTAAAATTATGCACATGAAACCTGATTGTAATGTTGAAAGTCTTTGTCAAATAACAAAAGATTTATTGGTTAAAAACGGTTATAAACAAAATGCTTATATAAGACCGAATGTGTTCAAATCAGCACAAAGAATTGGCCCCGGCTTGTATAATAATCCTGACAGCGTTTTGATTTTTTCTCTTGCAATGGGTGATTATATTGACACTTCAAAAGGTTTGAGCGTATGCGTTTCAAATTGGAGAAGGTTAGATGACAACGCAATTCCGCCTAAGGCAAAAGTATCTGGAGCTTATGCAAATACCGCACTAATTGTTACAGATGCAAGAATATCAGGATTTGATGACGCTATTGTTTTATCACCTAACGGAAAAGTTACCGAAGGTTCTGCAATGAACTTATTCTTGGTTCAAAACGGAAAACTTATAACTTCACGCACAAGTGATAATATTTTAATCGGAATTACTAGAGATACCATAAAAACGCTTGCTAAAGAAGTTTTAGGGCTTGAAGTCGAAGAAAGAGAAATCGACAGAACAGAGCTTTATACATCTGACGAAGCTTTTTACACAGGAACAGGGGCTCAAATAAGTCCCATTGTTAAAATTGATAATAGAGAGTTGAATGACGGGAAAGTCGGACCTATTGCGACAAAATTACAAAAACTTTATTTAGATGTCGTAAGAGGACAAGTTCCTGAATACAAACACTGGTGTATGCCTATATATGATTAGTTTTTTCGGTGAATGCGTAAAAAATCTTATAATAAGCTTGAAATATCTTATTTCAGGCAGAGTTCGCTTTTCACAAATAATTTCTCAAGCCGCAGCTATAAGTTATGATTCCTTATCAATTTCGTTGATAATAACATTTATTGCGGCAGCTGTAATCGCAATACAAGTTTCAAAACAATTTCTTATGTCCGGTGGTGAAAGTTATATCGGCGGAACAATGGCAATTGTTATGATACGAGAAATCGCTCCGGGGTTCGTAGCACTTGCAATCGGAGCAAGAGCAGGAACTGCAATTTCTGCAGAAATCGCTAATATGCAAATTACAGAACAAGTCGATGCCATCAAAACATTGAAGGTAGACCCTATCGGATATTACTTTACGCCGAGATTGATTGCTGCCGGATTTACAATTCCTGCTGTGGTTTTAGTCGCAGAATTAATAGGTATTTTAGGCGGAATGTTTGTAACTTATTTTTCAATAGGTTTGCACCCGTATCGTTATATAAATTCTGTTTGGTTATGGCTTAATACCAGAGATATTTATATCAGTATTTTTAAAGCTTTTGTTTTTGGGGTTTTGATAGCACTTGTTTGTGCAACTCAAGGTTATATTACAAAAGGCGGAACAAAGGAAGTTGGAATTTCTACAACACAAGCCGCAATAAAGTCTACTGTTTACATGCTTATAGCTGATTTCTTAATAAATCTTGTATTTTATTTATAGATTAAACATCTGTATCAATTAATTTTATATTATTTAATTTGCAAAATGAATTTAATGTTGCTTCAGATTTTGCTACATCTGAAACCAGAACAGGACTTTTTAATGTTTCTGCAATCGCCAAAGCTTTTTTATTCATTTTTAGAACGCTGGTTAAATAATCCATTTGTGTATCAGAAGTTTCTGCGGCTAAATCTTGTAAGTATTTGCTGTATATAAGATATAATCTTGTTAATAATTCTAGTAATTGGAATTTTTTAGCTATTAATACTGCTTTTTCAAGGTGAATTTTAACTGCTTCATAATCAAATAAGACTAAATAACATTCTGCCATTAATTTGTTAAATAGAGCGATAAAATAATAGTTATTTATTTTAGGATTTTGTGCAACATCAAGAGCCTTTTGAGCAATTTCAAGAGCCTTTTTCGGTCCTTTTGTTTCTAAGGTTATTTCTGCAATCCAATACCAAGATAATAACGCTCCTGTCGCATTTTTTTCTTTTGCAAAATAAGTAACTTGTTCTTCAAAAATATCCCTCGCTTTATCTGGTGCATAATCTTCTTTTAACAATTTACCCAAAAGCGTTTTTAATATATTTTTTGAGAAATGATCGTTTACGTTATTGGCAAATGTTACTAATTGGAATAAATCTTCTTGCAGATTTTTATAATCACGTTTTAAAAATCTATTATAAATATTTGTCAAATTCCATCTTAAAACGCATTCATTATCAAGCTTTTTATCATCGACATTTTTTATAAATTCTTCCAGAATTGTGTCAGATGAAAGAAAATCACCTTTTATACTGTAAGCTAAGGCCAAAGTCAGTTTTAATTTGTTGGTAAAACTTTCATTTTCTATCTTATTTTTCTCAAAAATTTCAAATATTCTTGCAATAACTTGAATACCTTGATTATTACCTTGCAAAGTGAAGGCATTAGCTAACGTATATAACGTTTTTATCCAAATTTCAAAAATAATGGGTGATTTTGCCCCTGAATTTAAACTTTTTTCGATAGGCGGTAAAACTTCGTTTTCCGCAATAGTGATAAGTTCTCCGACATTGCCTATTAAAAATAAAGCATCTAGTTTTTTGGCTTTAATCAAAGCTTTTTCAAGTTCAAATCCTTCACCTATTTTCTTATCAACTTCATCTACGCATTCGATAATTCCATAAGGTTTCTCCAATATTGCACAAACTTTTGCCAAATATCCCAATAAATCAATTTCTTTAAATAAATTCCCGTTTTTTTGAGCATTATCTATTACAGTAGGCAAATATTCCATTGCTTGATTAGGTTTTAAGTCAGATAATATTTTTGATAAACGTTCATAAATATTTGTTTTAATTAAAACGCTGTCGACGCCTATTAACTCATCTAATAACTTTAAACATTGCTTTTGTGAAATTACATAGAAATTTATATCGCCGATATAAGCTGCTAGTTTTACATTTTCTGTCCAAATTTCAAACGCACTTAATTTTTGGTTTAAATCGGAAGCCACAATTGCTAAAACAGCTTTTGATGAAAATGTATAATCGTATAAAAATTCATATATTTTTTGATTAATTTGAGCAAAATCTTCGTCTGTTCGAGCCTCTTTAAGTATAGTATTCCATAACGTAGAATTTTTAAATTCAAAAGAAAATTCATTAACTTGCTCTACATAATATCTCTCTTTTAATAAATCCATTATTTTGTTTATTTCATTATCTTCTAATGAAAATATTTGAGCTAAAGAAAATGGATAAAACTTAATTCCAAGAATAGAAGAGGCTAACAAAACATGATAAGCATTCGGATTTTCTGTTTTTAAAAGTTCTAAACGTGTTTTTACTATGGATTCAAATGTATTATTTTTTTTGAAATCAATTTTGCCGTCATTTTCTGTCAGTAAGTATAAAACTTGTTCCATAATCGCAGGATTTGGCGATAAATGTAATAGAGTATTTTTCATTTCTTGTGAAAGA
>CAYYAL010000015.1:0-9013 GCA_964469445.1 uncultured Muribaculaceae bacterium | reverse complement strand
AAATTCTGATTTAAAAAACGGTAAGGATTCTTTTCTTAATAAATCCACATCTTTTGTAAAATTAGCTAAATTGAAAAAATTAAAGAATAAACTTTGAATATATCCGAAAGGCGAAAGTTGAGTGAAAGCATCGCATTTCCCTAAAAGAAAAATTAACGGAATTTCTTGCAATTCTTTGAATGCGGTTTTTAAAATAGTGGTTTTTCCGGAACCTTTATCCCCGCAAAGTCCTATTACTTTGTAACGTTTGTTGCCAAGTGCTTTTACTAATTCATCTTTAGCCTCACCTTGAGAATAGGTTTTGTCTGTTATTTTAAAATGAATATTTTTTTCTTCATCTTTAGCAAATTTCCCGTTTTCTACTTGTTCGGAATAAATTTCTTCAATATCGGTAATCTTTTCTTTTTTTGATGCAATTTCTTTATCAGAAAATTCAAATCCACATTTCCTACATTTTTTTGCTTCAGGAAAATTCGCAGAATTGCATTTTGGACAGAATTTTATTAATGTTTTTCCGCAGTCAATACATTTTTCATTATAAATCGAATTGTAGGCACCACAGAACTTGCATAATGTTGCAACTTTAAAATTACAATGATTACATCTTAAAATTTTATCCGATATTTCTTTTTTACATTTAGGACAAATCATAAACAAAATCCATTAAGAGCTAAAAGAACGCTTAACATGCTCCATTAAATCCAAAAGCCTTTTAGAAACTTCTGATTGAGATAATTTCATTTCACGCGCTATTTGAACTTGTTTCATCTCTTTTATATATCTAAGCTTATATAATTCCAAATATTTTTTTGAAGGATATCTGTCATTAGCTTTTATAACCGATTCATAAACAGTATCTAAAACATCTCTTTTTATGATAATTTCTTCGGGATTATCTCTGTAATCAGGAAAATCATAGGTTATTTTTACATTTGAATATTTGTTTGAAGCGGAAGGTTTTGGTTTTGTAATTTGATCTAAAGAAAGCACGTTTGTAGGTATGAAAACATTTCCGTTTCTACGAATACGTCCGAAATCTTTTAAAACGACAGAAATTGCAGTGGATACAACTTTTTTTAGATAAACTTCCAGTGAACTCGGGTTATTTACTGAACGCATAATCAGCAATGAACGTTTATAAGCTTCACTGTAAAAATCGTCAAACAAATCCTCATTGCTTGAAAATTTTTTATCGGCTCTTATCGTTTTTGTGATTAATTCTGTTTTTTCTTTAGTTAATTCCAAGTCTGTAAACCTTTAGCTACACGTCAATAACATAATAGCATATTTAAAAGTTTATAATAAGTGTCGCATTAAAAGTATTGCCATTTACCTCACTGGCAGGGGGTTTTAAGTAATTTACGGAATTTTTAATATTTCTTAATACTAAATCATCAATTTTCTTAGAACCGCTTGAAGCTACTATATTTGCGGCTTCAAGAGAACCGGATTTCGAAACTTTTATGTCAACAACCATTTTAGCGGAGTAAACCATGTCAGGAACAAGTAAGACATCATTATTTAATGATAATTTTAGATTTGTACCCAAAGTTTGTAAATATTTTCTGAATAAATCGTTATAAGCCAAGTCTTCAGGAACTTCCCATGCTATTTTTGATATTGAAGGGACAATCGGTTCGGTATTTAACGCATCGGAAACAGATCTTGAAACATCAGGTTCCATATTTGAGTTTGAAATGTCATCAGGCATGTTCGCTAAGCCTTCAGCTTGCATATCAGAAGTATTTTCAGGCGTTGTTGTTTCAACATTCATTAAAGATGAAAAATCTTCGGGTTTGTTTTTTTGATTATTATAGAAACTTATACCTAAAATCAGACCGCCAAATACAATTACAATAAGTGCTATCATTATTTTTTTTCTAACTTCCGGTTGTTGAAAATCTATTTTTTTATCATTATTTATCGGCGGAAGACTTTCTTCAACAGGTGGCAGTTCATTACCTTCGGCTTCAAAAAGCATTTTTAAAACTTCTCCGTCATTATTGTCAGGCGTAAAGGTTGTAGATGACATGTTAGCTGTTTTTTCGGCGATTTGGGATATTGTCGAAGTTTTTTTCTTTTCTAAAGGTTCTTCAAAAATCGGTTTTTCAATTTCTTTGTCTACGGAATTGTGCGTAATTTTTATATCAGAATTGTTGTTTAAGTCATCAAAAGAAGTTAAATCATCTATTATCAAATCAGGTTTAATTTCAGGTTTTTGAATTTTTTCTTGGGGGGTATCAGCTATATTTTCTAAAGAAAATTTTTCCACATCTTCATCTTCATCTTCATTAATAGATTTTTCTTCGGCTTTATCAAAGTCGCTGAAATCTAAATCGTCTAACGATACGACATCTCCGTCATATTGTTTTTTATCAAGCATTTCTTTAATTTGCATAAAATTGTTTTCGGCTAAATTTGAAGAAACCATTTCAAAGTTTTCAAATTCAACAAATTTTTCTCTTAAAAATTTACTGTTAAATAGAAGTCTTAACAGTGATAATTTGTCTTTTTCTGTAATTTGTTCATCGACAAAAGATGCGAATAATCCTTGTGCATAACCGATTTCCGAATCTGAAACTTCAATATCCGGATTAGCAATAATTCTGTCCAATTGTGTTCTTAAATCTTCATCTTTTTCTAATTCATTGTATTCAACAAAATAATAATCATCGTTTTGATTTTCTTTATTAATCCTTTGAGGCGAAATAGAACCTAAAAATTCAAAGTTTTTTAAATCCTTATCAAGTTTAAAAATTAAATATAAATCAGGTAAAATTCCTAATTCAAAATGCGATTTTGGGATAAATATAAGTTCTTTATCAAAAATGGCTCTGACATCTAATTTTGCATTTCTGTAATAAATATCTGCAATATCAATTTGCTTCAATAAGCTTTGAATTGAATACATGCTGTATAAATTGTTAACATCAATTCTGTTTTCAAATAAGAGTTTCATTGCCATTCTGGCACTTAAAAGATTTGCAAAAACTCTTTTCTTTAAAGTTTCATCGGCATTATCAGGAACAGACAACTGTGCCGCTGACAAGTCATCTTCATTGATTTCAAGCATATTTATTTTTAATGCGGACATTTTCACCTCTTCCAAATCTGCCTCTTACTTAATAGATTACAAAATTATACAAAATATTCCAAATTTTTTGTAAATATTTGTAACAAAAAAGAAATAAATAGGTTTTATTTAACAAAAAAAAGTGCCAATTATACTTTATAAATGTAGTTAAGTGTGTAAATTTCATATTGAAAAGGAGATAAAAATGATTAGTGGTGTTTCAAACAATTCAAATGTAGCATTCAGAGCAACGGCTTCTGATAAATTAACTCCGGAAATGGTTAATTACCCCGGAAATTATTCAGCAGAAGGTGATAAAGTTGATATTTCACAAAAACCAAAGAAAAAAAATAGTTTTGCAAAATTTTTAGGCACAGTTGCAGCTTTGGCTGTTGCAACCGGTGTTGCACTCGGAATTGCAGTTAAAAAAGGTAAATTAGCAGCTCCTGCAGAAGATGCAACAGGATTTATGTCTAAAGTTCAAAAATATGCTCATGGTTTCGGCGATTGGTGTCAAACTCAATGGTCAAAACTTTTTTCAAAATCCGAAAAAGTGGTAGAAAATGCTGATAACGAATTATAATTTGAATTTTAAATAAAAAAAGGGCGGAAGTTTTGAAAAACTTCCGCCCTTTTTTTATTTACATAAATGTTTCCAACGTATTTTTATAATCTTTATTTTTAGGGCAAACATTTTTATTATTTGAAGTAACGTAGCTTCTGTTCCCCAATTCATCGGGCAAAAATTGCTGATAAACGTCAGGTGCCGAATGGGAATAGATATAACCTTCGCCAAAACCATATTTAGAAGCATCACTGTAATGAGAATCTCTTAAATGCATAGGTGGAGGAAAATCATTACCTTTTTCAATGTCAGTTAATGCCATATCAATTGCAGTAACTGTTTCATTTGATTTTGGTGCATTTGCGACATAAATAACAGCTTGAGCAAGCGGAATTCTTGCTTCTGGAAATCCTAATAATTCAACAGCTTTGTACGCATTAATTGCTAAATTTAAGGCATTAGGGTCTGCATTCCCTACATCTTCCGAGGCTGTAACGATAAGCCTTCTTGCGATAAATCTCGGGTCTTCTCCTGCTTTAATCATTTTTGCTAAGTAGTAAATCGCCGCATTTGCATCGGAACCTCTTAAACTTTTTTGAAAAGCGGAAGCACAATCGTAATGTTCTTGAGCGGAATATCTTATATTTCTTTCTTGTGCAAGATTTTCCAATTGTTTAACAGACAAGTTTCTTATATTATCGGTTAAATCACTTGCAAAATAAGAGTTTTCAACCAAATTTAAGGCACATCTGGCATCACCTCTTGCAATATTTACAATAAATTTTATAACTTCATTATCAAATTTAATTTGTTGATATTCATTTGCTAGATAATCAAAACCTTTACGAACAATTATTTCGATACTTTTATCATCAATTGAATTAAGCCTTATAACTTGGGCTCTGGAAATAAGTGCAGGAATAACTTGAAAAGAAGGATTTTCTGTCGTTGAACCTATCAAAAATAGGGTTCCGTTTTCAAGATAAGGTAAAAGGGCATCTTGCTGTGTTTTTGAATATCGGTGGATTTCGTCAATAAAAAGAATTGTTTTTTCACCGCCACGTAAGCTTTCTTTAGCTTTTTCCACGGCTTCTTTTATATCTTTAATTCCCGAAGTTACGGCAGAAAGTTCGATAAAATCAGCATTAACTTTATTCGCAATAAGCCTTGCCAGTGTGGTCTTTCCACAACCGGGTTGCCCCCATAAAATAAATGAAAATAATCTTCCGCTTTCTAATAAGTTCATCAAAGGGCTGTTTTTGCAAATTACATTTGATTGTCCTAAATAATCTTCCAAAGTCTTTGGTCTCATTAATTCGGCAAGCGGAATTTGTTTATTTTGATTTTCAAGCTCATTAAATAAATTCATAGTATAATTATAGAATAAAAAGTGCGAGGTGGAAAGTGTATAAAAAAATAGGTCTGATTTTAATAATTACATTACTTTGTTTAATACCGTTATTTAAAAAACAACAAAATAATGATGAAATTGTTTTATGGACGCTTCAAATGAGCGATTTTTCGCCTTATATGCAAAAAATAATATCTGATTTTGAAAAACAAGAAAACGTTAAAATAAAATGGGTTGATGTACCTTTTTCGGAAGGTGAAAAAAGAACACTTGCTTCAATTTTAAGCGATAATCCGCCTGATATAATTAATCTTAATCCCGATTTTTCGACGATGTTGGCACAAAAAGGGGCTTTAAGTGAAATTGATGGTAAATATGCAAAACAATTTAATACAGAAATTATAAATTCACTTAAATATAACGGAAAACTTTATTCACTTCCTTGGTATGCGACTTCTGCCGTTACTATTTATAATAAAAATTTGTTTAATAAATCAGGGGTTAAAAAACTTCCCGAAACTTACGACGAATTAATAAAAATTTCTCCGATAATTAAGAAAAATATCGGTGTTTTTGCTTTTATGCCTACAATTACTGAAAACGACACTATGATAAAATTGCTTAATAAATACGGAATAAGTAACAAAAATTTGTCTTCTCAAAAATCAGAAAAAATATTTAATCAATACAAAAATCTTTATCAAAATAATTTAATTCCAAAAGAAACAATAACTCAAACGCATCGAGAAGCTTTAGAAAAATATATGTCTGAACAGATTGTATTTTTTCAAGGTGGAGCGAATTTTCTTAATTTAATTAAAGAAAATTCGCCTGATATATATAAAAATACAGATGTATCGCCTCAGCTAAAAGGTGATTTGGGGCAGAATGATTTTTCTTTAATGAATTTTATAATCCCTCTTAATTCAAAACATAAAGATATTTCGGTGAAATTTATTTTATATTTGACAAATGAAGAAAATCAACTTGAACTTGGAAGATTAACGAATATTTTGGCGACAAATGAAAAAGCTTTAAATAATGATTTTTATAAGAAATATAATAAAGACGATTTGCAAGCAAAGGCTCGCTGTATAAGTGCAGGGCAACTGAAAGAAATAAATCCTGTATTTAAGCAATCGGATAATCAAAAAGAAATTAATACGCTTATAAATACAGCTGTGCAAGAAATTTTAATCGGCAAAAAGAATACGAGAGAAATATTAAAAGATTTGGGATTGAAATTAAAGATTTATAATCAATAAGAAATGTAACATTGTCGACAATCTTTAAGCTTATTTTATAATTAGAGAATAAAATTAGTATAGGTATGGGGATATTTTAATGAATAAAAAAGTGATGATAATTCTCGGGATTATTTTGGGAATTATTTTGATAAGATTTTGTATGAATGCATTTTCTCAAAACATGATGAAAGTTATGATGGCTAAACGTCCTGCTCCATCTGTGCTTGTTGGAGAAGTCGGAGAGGCTTCTGTTATAAGAAAGTTTGAACTTCCTGCCAGAATAGAAGCAATTTATCATATAGATGTACTTGCCAGAATTGACGGTTATTTAACAAAAAGCTATTTTAAAGAAGGCGATTATGTTAAAAAAGGTCAGGTTATTTTTGAAATAGAACCTGAACAATACGCTTTGGCTGTAAGAAAAGCCCAAGCAAATGTTAATGCCACAAGAGCGGATTTGGTTTATGCCGAAAAACAATTATATAGAGCCGCAGAACTTGTAAAAAAAGACTATATTGCAAAATCATCTTATGATGAAACATTGGCAAGAAGAGATAGTTTGAGAGCTCAACTTGCGATGAATCAATCTTTACTTGCTGATGCGAACAGAAATTATTCATATACGAGGGTAAAAGCACCTGTAAATGGAAAAATAAGTTTGATATCAATACCTGTTGGGAATTATGTAACAGTTTCTTCAGGGGCTCTTACAACAATAAATAGTTCCGATCCGATTTATGTTCAATTTTCTATTGATACGAAAGATTATCAAATTTTGGTTAATGCTGATGGGGGCAATGCAAAACGAAAAACTGAATTATTAATAAATAAAATTAAGTATCCTCATCAAGGAGTTCAGGATTTTGTAGATAATAATGTAGATATAGAAACAGGAACGGTAAGACTTAGAGCCACGTTTGATAACCCTGATGGACAACTTATTCATGGCGATTATGCAAGTGTTATTTTATATTCAAATTCGCCGGTAAAAGTTCCTGTTGTTCCGCAAGTTGCAGTGTTGGAAAATCCACAAGGCAAATATGTTTATAAACTTGATGAAAAAGGAATTCCTCAATTAACGACGATTACTGTTGCAGAACAAAACGGAACAAATTGGGTTGTAAAATCAGGTTTAGAAGTCGGTGATAAAATTATTGTCGACGGTCTTCAAAAAGTCGTGCCTGGAAATTCTGTAAAACAAGTTAGTAAAGAAGAAATGGATAAAATTAAGGCAGGCGAAAATAATAAAGACAAGAAACAAAATAAAAAGAATAAAGACGAGGAAGAAGATTAAAAAAACAAATGTCAAAAGAAGAAAATAAAAAAGAAAATAAATCATCTGAATATTTATTTATAAGACGACCTAAACTTGCAATTGTAATATCACTTACGATAGTATTGGCTGGTATAATTACGATGCTTGGATTGCCGTTGGAAGAATATCCTGATATCACACCTCCGCAAGTAGTAGTTTCTGCACAATACCCCGGAGCAAGTGCTGACGTAATAGAATCAACTGTTGCAGCCCCTGTAGAGGCTCAGATAAATGGTGTTGAAGGCATGATTTATATGTCATCTTCAAGTCAAAATGGTAGTTATACTTTAAATTTGTTTTTTGAAATAGGTTCTGATTCAGATATGGCGGTTGTAAATGTTCAAAACAGATTACAACTGGTAACGCCTAGATTGCCTGAAGATGTTAGAAGATACGGACTTTCAGTAAGAAAATCGACAGGTGGCGCAGGGTTGCTTCTTTTGAGTGTGAATTCGCCGAATAATACTTATGACCCATTGTTTATTGCAAATTATGCTTCAATTTATATAAAAGACGAAATTGCTCGTATTAAGGGTGTCGGAAATGTTTCCGTATTCGGGTCTTCCGATTATTCAATGAGAATATGGCTAGATGCTACAAAAATGGCTGGGTTAGGCGTAAGTACGGCTGATGTTTCATCTGCGGTGCAACAACAAAATGCACAGGTGCCGGCAGGGGAATTAGGTGTAGAACCGTTAGATGAAAAACAAATGCTTAAGGTAACTTTAAAAACTAAAGGTAGATTGAACAGCGTAAGCGAGTTTGAAAATATAGTTGTAAAGGCAAAACCCGACGGGTCAAGAATATTATTAAAAGATATAGCCCGAGTACAATTAGGTGCTGAAAGTTATTCTTTCTTCTCTCGTGTAAACGGTAGAAATAACGCCATTATTCAAATAATTCAACTTCCTGAAGCAAATTCGATTGATCTTGCAAATAAAGTTAAAAAACGTTTGGAAGTAATCGCTAAAGGATTTCCGCAAGGTCTTGAATATCAAATTATAAGAGATGAAACCGAATTTGTGCGAGAGTCTATGAAAGAAGTTTGTAAAGCAATAGGACTTGCAATAATACTTGTAATTATAGTAACTTATTTATTTTTAGGTACAAAGCGAGCTTCTTTAATTCCGTTTTGTGCGATACCTGTTTCTCTGATAGGGGTATTTATATTTCTGGCAATAATGGGATTTTCAATAAATCTTTTGATGTTGTTTGGTATGGTTCTAGCTGTCGGAACGGTTGTTGATGATGCGATTGTAGTTTTGGAAAATGTTCAACGACATATTCAGATGGGAACACCTCCGAGGGAAGCAACGAATGTAACTATGCAGGAAGTTACGGGTGCAGTTGTTGCAACTTCACTTGTTTTGATGGCAGTATTTGTTCCTGTATGCTTCATGCCGGGGATTACGGGAAGAATGTATCAACAATTTGCTGCTTGTATTGCAATTTCTATAGGTTT
>CAYYAL010000014.1:8756-25756 GCA_964469445.1 uncultured Muribaculaceae bacterium | reverse complement strand
TTGTTAAAATATACTGATTAAATAGGTATAGCAAAAAAAATTTTTACTTGCTTTGAATTAAATATAATATAAAGGAATAATAATGCAAGTTTCAAATATAGGGTATTTTCCTCTTTTTAATCAAACAAGTACAAAAGAAAATGTCTTAAAAAAATACCTAGATATACCTTTTCAATCAAAAAAAATTTCAAATCAAAATATTGATTTAGGAAATATTGCCGAAAAAAGAGATTTAGTTAACTTCACAAAACACGAGAAAAAATCAAATAAACCAGAGGAGATAGTAAGAATAATGTCAGAACAATTAATGAATAATTCGTCGGATAGAGTTTTGTTATGTATTATGGACGGGTGGGGAATAAACCCTAAATCTCACAAATTCGATGCGACCGTTTTAGCTAAACCTATAAATTATGATAAATTTTTAAAAGAAGAAAAATTCACAAAAATCCACGCAGACGGTGAATATGTCGGATTGCCGAAAGGTCAAATGGGAAATTCCGAAGTAGGACACCTTAACCTTGGGGCAGGTAGAATTGTTTATCAAGAACTTTCAAGAATTAATAAAAGCATAAAAGAAGGTGATTTTTTCGAAAATAAAGTATTTTTAGATGCGATTGATAATGCAAAAAAGAATAATTCCGCACTACATTTATATGGACTTGTTTCTGACGGAGGCGTTCATTCTTCATTAAACCATTTATTTGCATTAATCGATTTGGCTTCACAAAAAGGCTTAAAAGATGTTTATGTTCACGCATTTTTAGACGGACGAGACACCCCGCCGCAATCCGCTTGCAAATATCTTGAACAAGTTGAAGAAAAATTAAAAGAAAATAATCTTCCGCCTGTTGCAAGTGTTATGGGACGTTATTGGATTATGGACAGAGATAATCGTTGGGAACGTGTTCAAAAAGGTTATGATTGCCTTTTATTAGGAGAAGGCGAAAAGGCAGCGAATTCAATTGAAGCTATAAAAAACTCTTATGCCAAAGGTGAAAATGATGAATTTGTCCTTCCGACAGTAATCGGCAATGAAAAATCAAGGATTAAAGATAACGATTCCGTTATATTCTTTAATTATAGACCTGACAGAGCAAGAGAAATTACTAAAGCAATGATGTTTAATGACTTCAATGGGTTTGAACGTAAAAAACAAGTAAAAAATGTTTTCTATGCAACCATGACTCAATATGATGAAACTTTTAACTATCCGGTTGCATTTCCTCCTAAAAAACTTGAAAATATTTTAGGAGATGTTTTGGAGGAAAACGGAATAAACCAGTTCAGAACAGCGGAAACTGAAAAATATGCTCACGTTACATTCTTTTTCAACGGAGGAATTGAAGAACCTCAAGCTCATGAAACAAGAGTTTTAGTTCCGTCTCCGAAAGTTGCGACCTACGATATGCAACCTGAAATGAGTGCTTATCAAGTTCGTGATGAAGTTTTAAAAGCAATTGATAATGATGAATACGGTTTTATTTTAGTAAATTTTGCAAATCCTGATATGGTAGGGCATACCGGCGTATTGGAAGCAGTAACAAAAGCTTGCAAAACTGTTGATGAATGCGTCGGGGAAATTGCAGAAAAATGCAAAAAAATGGGTGTTACTATGCTATTAACAGCAGATCATGGAAATGCTGAAAGTATGGTTAACGAACAAACAAAAGAGCCTCAAACTGCACATACAACAAACCTCGTGCCTTTCTTTGTTATAAACGGAGAAAAAGATATTAAATTAAATAAAGACGGGGCTTTATGTGATGTAGCACCTACGGTTCTAAAATTATTAAATATAAAACAGCCTGACGAAATGACGGGAAAATCAATCATAAAATAAAAAATTAAGGGAAGTATGGAAAATAATTTTGATATAGAATTGTCTTTTAAAAAAAACAATGTCGACGAATTGTTTTTTAATTTGAGCGAAAATCCAAATGGATTTAAAAACAAAGATTTTAGGTATACGCTAAGCCTTATATATCAATTAATTGAAGATGAATTTGCGGGCATTTTCTTAAGTCCAAATCCACCTGTTCGAAATACTGATTTCTATTTAATAAATAATGAAGGAAAACTTTCCTTTTTCGTAACCCCTACAAATAATTTTCAATATTATTTAAAATCAAAAGGTTCATTATTTAGATTTTCTTCGCAAGTATTTGAAAATAAAGTCGGATATTTAATGAATTATGATTTAATAATGGATTATTTCGGAGGCTTTGGCGATATCATTGACAGAGAAAGCCTTTCCGAAACCTTTTTATATCTGAATAAATTAACGCAATTTGTACATAAATTAATCGAAAAATGTTATTTCATTCCGACCGTAAAACGTCGAACAAATTTTTTCAGAATTGTTTATGAGCCTATTATTTCAAATGAACAACTTGCAAAAATAATAAATGCCTTTGAACAACATTTACCTGACTCTTTGTTTATAAAAGGCGGAATTCCAAAAAACTTTGTATCTGATTTTATACACGAATATCTCAATTATGTTATTTATAAATTTTTATCAATAAAAGCTTACAGATTTAAAAATGTAAAATCAGGAACTTATTTAATAAAAGATTTAGAACAAAAATCGCTTATGAAATCTCAGGATTTTGCGGAAAATTTCGCACAATGGTTCGATGAATTATATTTAGGTAAATATGATATAATTCCGTTCCTAGTTGTAAATAAAATTAACGACGAATTATTCGAACTTAAAGTTCATATCAAAAACAGAAAGACAAATGAAAGCGTTTTAATTGATGATTTATACACAAAAGAAACTGTTTTCGGAGCAAATTCAAACGACATTGCAAAAATAGTCGAAAAACAACTTAATTATGCAAATCGCTACATGCCTGAACTCGAAAAACTTTTTGAAAATGAAAAAGAACTTTCTCTTAAACTTAATCTGACAGAAGTTTATAAAATTATTACACAAACGGCATATTACTTACAAAAGGCTCAAATAGACGTAATTTTACCTGAAGAATTAACAAATATTGTAATTCCGAGAGCTTCTATCAATGCAAAAATAAGAGCCTCCCGAGCAGGCGATTTGGAAGATGTGTTCAATAACAATACAAGTGGCTCAATTGTATTGAATGACCTTTTGGAATTTGATTATGAAATTGCATTGGGCGACGATAAAATTTCACTTGAAGAATTTAATAAATTAATTGCAGACAACAATGGGCTTATTAAATTTAAAGACAAATATGTAATTATTGACAAAGATGAAAGTAAAAAAATTGTCGAAAAAATTATGAAATCAAATGAAAAGAAAGTTTCCAGACTTGAATTAATTCATGCGTCAATGTCAGGACAACTTGATGAATATGATTTCAATTATGACGAAGCTTTTGCCAATATTTTAAAAGATTTTTCAAAAACAATAGATATTGACCCTTCAAAAAATTTGCAAGGAGAATTAAGACCTTATCAAAAAACAGGATTGAAATGGCTTTGGTCAAATATTACAAAAGGTTTCGGCTGTTGTATGGCTGATGATATGGGATTAGGAAAAACTATTCAAGTTATAAGTCTTATTTTAAACTTAAAAGATGAAAATAAATTGAAAAAACCGGTATTGGTAATTTGTCCGACAACTTTAATCGGAAACTGGATGAAAGAACTTGCAAAATTTGCACCTTCTCTAAAAACTTCAATTTATCACGGCACCGATAGGCAACTTAATATGGAAAGCGATATAATTCTTACTACATACGCAATTATGCGTATTGATATTGAAGAATTGAAAGATAATGTTTGGTCAATGATTGTCGTTGATGAAGCCCAAAATATAAAAAATCCTGATACAGCACAAACTCTCGCTATAAAAAATCTTAAAGCAGATATAAAGATTGCAATGACCGGTACTCCTGTTGAAAACAAACTTACAGAATTATGGAGTATTTTTGACTTTATAAATAAAGGATATTTAGGCTCGTTAAGGGAATTCCAAAAAAGTTACGCAATTCCTGTAGAAAAATTCAAAGAATTTACAAGAGCCTCAAAATTAAAACTTTCGGTTTCTCCATTTGTTTTAAGACGTGTAAAAACTGATAAACAAGTTATTTCGGACTTGCCTGAAAAAATGGTTCTTGACGAATATTGTTACCTATCAAAACCTCAAGCCGTTTTATATGAAAAAACTCTTAACGAAATGATGGATAAAATAAGCGGAATTACCGGCGTTAACAGACGAGGTAATATCTTTAAACTTATAACCGCTCTTAAACAAATTTGTAATCACCCAAAACAATTTCTTAAAGTCGGTGATTCTAATAAGGAATTATCAGGAAAACTTGAAAAATGTATTGATTTGGTAAAAAACATTATCGAAAATGATGAAAAAACACTTATTTTTACTCAATATAAAGAAATGGGTGAAATTTTATCCTCTGTAATTGAAGAAGAATGTAATACAAAACCTCTTTTCTTCCACGGCTCTTTGACTATACCTCAAAGAGAAGCAATGATTAAAGAATTTCAAGAAAATGATGATATAAAAGTTATGATATTATCGCTAAAAGCAGGTGGAACAGGTTTAAATTTAACAAGTGCAACCAATGTTATTCACTATGACTTGTGGTGGAACCCTGCTGTTGAAGACCAAGCAACTGACAGAACTTACCGTATAGGACAAGATAAAAATGTAATGGTTCACAGACTTGTTACAATCGGAACTTTTGAAGAAAAAATCGACGAGATGCTTAAAAATAAAAAAGAATTGGCAAACCTCGCAGTTTATGAAGGTGAAAAAATCATTACAGAACTCTCAGACGACGAAATATACGAAATATTTACACTCGCCGGAGGTGGATAAACACATTGAAAAATGAAAGACTTAAAACAATAACAGCCTTTCTTTTTTATAATTTTTGAAAAAATATTTAATTATCCCTCTACAATAGAAATGCTTGTAATTCCGCTATTTCTGGCACTATCCATTAATTTTACAACTGCTCCGTGTGAAGAATCATCAGCAGATTGAATTAAAAGCCCGTCTTTATTTACTTTTGCTTGTTCTTTTAAAACTTCTGATAAATCCTCAGCAGAAACTTCTTCGCCTGCTATAAAATATTTATCATCTGCAGTAACACTTACTATAATGGTCTTAGTATCTTTAACTTGCGATTCTTCAACCATATCAGGCACAACTAAATTTAAACCTTGCTGATCCAAAAGAGGAGCTACAACCATCATTATAATTAACAATACTAAGAAAATATCTGTTAATGGTGTTATATTTATTTCGTTAAATGAATTTCTCATTGCCATATTATTCTACCCAATCATTTTCCTGCGGAATTTCAACATCTTCAGAAGCATTTTCATTTACGTTTTCACTTTCTAAAGTTGATTGTTCCTTTTTACTTAAAGGCTCACCCGCAACAATTAATTTAGTGTAACCGGCTTCTTTTGCCGCATTCATAATTTTCATAATTTCAGAACTTTTTGCCTTCGCATCAGCCTTCACAACAACTTCTTTACGTTCCAAAGAATCTTTAATTTCAAACAATTCAGAAACTAAATTTGAAGATGAAATTTCTTTGCCGTTTATATACATTTTACCTTCTTTAGTAACCGCAACCGTCGCATTTTGTTCTTCAATAGCAACCCCACTGTTAATTTCAGGGACTTCAATCGAATTGTCAACCGATTGAAAAGTCGGTGCAACAACCATCATTATGATTAACAATACCAAGAAGATATCTGTTAACGGTGTTATATTTATTTCATTAAAAATGGCATTTTTGCCCGCCTTGATTGACATTTATTAATTTCCTTTTAATTATATTGAAATTGTTGATTGAGATACTTGAGCAGTTTCTTCTTCTGAATCTGTAAAACTTAAGAATAATAACTTGATTAATTGGAAGTCATCTTCATATCGTTTAACGATAGCTTGGAAAGAATTGTAGAAGATAACCGCCACAATCGCAACTCCTAAACCAAAAGCAGTTGCAATCAAAGCAGAACCGATACCCATTGCAACAGCAGCAGATTGGTTACCTTGAACAGCTAAATCTTGGAAAGTATAAAGAATTCTTACGACAGTACCAAACAACCCTAAGAACGGAGCTACCCCACCGATTGTACCGAGAATTGTTAAATGGCTTTCTAATTTTCTTGTAGCCAAACTCGCTGCGATATCAAAAGAACGTGAAAATCCTTTCTTTTGTTCAGAAAAAATTCTAACCGCTTCTTCTGTAACTTCACCTATTACTCCACCAAGTTGAATTGCACAATTTTGAGCACCTTGAAGGTTATTTTTAGCTAATTCTTTTTGTAATTTTGGTATAAAAAGTACAACATCACGTTTATTCTTCTTATAAAAAGAATAACGATTTAATGCAACTGCAATAACTAAAATTGAGCAGATTAAAATCGGTAAAAGTACCGGCCAGTCTAACTTGATTGAATGTAATAATAATTCCATTTTATATTCTCCTATTTCTTATTATCTAATATTGTTTTGCTCCAAAAACGTTGTAATCAAACGTAAATTGAATATCTATACTTTGTCCTTTAAACGCAGGCGGCAACGGTCTGAAAGGTGCGGACAGCGAAACCGCATTTAATGCTGCCTTGTCTGCATTAGGCAAACCTGATGATTTGAACACCCTTGTTGAAAGTAATCTTCCGTCTCTTGCTATTTTGAATAATAAAACTACACGTTTACTTTCATTTCCTCTCGGCGGATCCCAATTCATTTTAATTTTTCTTTGTAATTCTCTCATATAAGGTCCGAAATCAGGCTCACGAATTGCATCAATTCCTGGAGCTCCGTTCGGATTTCCGGGGCCCGGATTTCCGTATTGTCCGGAACCTGAACCACCTCTTGCCATCCTAGAACCGCTTGATCCTGAACCGCTTCCCATACTTGGAGATAATGACGGTACCGGTGCATAACTTCCGCCACCTGAAGTTCTTGCTGAACCAGTTCCTCCGACAGGTCCTGAGGATCTGGAACCTTGCGGTAAATTGGTTTTAGGTACAGGGACCGCAAATTGTGGTTTCGGATTGCTTGACAACTTCGGTGCTGTCGGTTTTAAACTTGGCCTTGCTGAAGGCGGTTGTGGCCTTGCATTTGATTTATTCGGCGTAGGCGATTTTTGAACAACTTTTTTAGGAGTTGATTTTGCCTTATTTTGAGCAAACGGCTTATTTACTGCTTTTTTTGTTTTTGCAGGCGAAACTGCGGAAGATGCAGACTTTTTAACTGATTTTTTCGGTGAAGGAGATGGCATTGAAACCTTTCTCTTCGGATCATGTATTCCGCCTGCTCTTGAA
The DNA here is from genome assembly GCA_964469445.1 of uncultured Muribaculaceae bacterium. Classification (GTDB taxonomy): domain Bacteria; phylum Cyanobacteriota; class Vampirovibrionia; order Gastranaerophilales; family Gastranaerophilaceae; genus CAYYAL01. The sequence goes on along the minus strand of CAYYAL010000014.1, from coordinate 18,457 downwards.
TTTTTATCAGAACGATATTTTGTATTTTGATTTATTGGGGCTTGTTCTTTATCCACAAGTACAAATTCTATATCATTCATTTTTGGCTGAGGTCTTTCAAAAATTGAAAGCGTAATTCCCAATAAAGCCAATACAAACAAAATCATTGCAACAAGTCCGACAACCGTCGGATGCAATAACGTTGAGATAATTAATGACTTTTTCAAAGGCATATCTTCTTGCGATTTTCTTACAACCGCAGGAAGCTCATATTCCTCTTGAACTTCTTCAATTTCATCTTCTAATAATAAATTATGTTTATTCCCCAATATTGACATTTTTTCTCTTCTGATTGTATCTTAATAATCGTAATTATAATTGTTTGCTGACGGATTTACGGTAATCGGTTGCGTTAACATCAACTGAAGTGATGCGTTCGCAGGAATTTCAACGTCATTTCCCTTATCATAAACGGATTTTGCCAAACCAACACCTGCTCCGACACCTGTCATAATAGCAGTACCTTTTCCTAAGGCTCCGCCTGAAATTGCTGATGCAACTAATCCTGTCAATGCACCTGCACCGGCTCCGACGCCCATGTCTTTAGCATAAGCCTTCGCAACATCTGTTTTTGTTCCTCCCACAAGAACACCCGTTCCGTCTTCTGTTTTTATTATAGCTGAAATAGGTACCTGCTGACCGTAAGGCGTATTTATCATAGTAAATCTCAACTGTAATTTCCCATTCATGCTACCGTGTTTTGCCTTGCTGACTTCAATTACAGAACCCATAACTTGACTTCCTGCCGGTGCTATTAAATTATTGTTATAATAAAAATCTGAACCTAATGTTAAATAAACTTGTTGACCTAATGTCAATGTTTCTGAACTCAACGGCATTGAAGCGACAACTCCTGATACAATCTGTCCCGCAGGAACTGTGACAACTCTACCTTTTAAAGGTGTTCCGGAATAATTAGTTCTCTCTTGAGGCATGTACGTTGAAGGTTGTTGTGGCACTGCCGGTTGATAATTATAATTCGGAGCTGCTAAAGATATATTTGACGCTAACAACATTGTCGCCAATCCATAAATTACTTTTTTATTCATTACATGCTCCTCTCTCGTCTATCTTACATATACTTATGATAAAACAAATTGCCCTTATGTCAATTTATTACATTAAGTTAAGAAAAATGCACCCCCCATTTGAATAATTTTTCAAATATTATTAACTTTTGTAACAAAAAATATAATTCACGCAATTTTATATATAAAAAATACTTTATTAATATATAAGAACGATATAACAAACTAAAAAGTTTTTTCATACACACTAACCTACCACACACACTAACCTTCTACACGAGGAATTAATCACAAAAATTCCAACTCCTTTTAAGAAATTAAAAGGGGTTTTTTTTATCCTTATTTATTTAAAATGAAGTTTTTAAGACCTTCTACAATGGCTTCCGCCGTTTTTTGTTGAAATTTTTCATCTAAAAGTAAAGCATAATCTTCAGGATTTATCATATATCCGACTTCTATTAAAACGCTCAAGGCACAAGTTGGACGAACAAGGGCAAGGCTTGCCTGTCTAAGTTTATCGTCTTGAGTTTTTAAATTTAAAAGCATGCTTTTTAATATTTTATCAGCAAGATTTTTTGCTTCATTATTATAGTAAAAAACGCTCGTCCCCCTTCTTTTAATAGGGTCGGCACCGTCAGGAAGTGCATTTGAATGAATACTTAAAGAAATAATTGCATTTTTATTCCTTATAAATTTAACCCTATCTGCCAATGATAAGAAATTATCAGTTTCTCTTGTCATATAAACAGTTGCCCCATTCTTTTGAAGTTCGTGTTTTATTTTTTTTGAAATAGCTAAATTTATATCCTTCTCATAATGCCTACAACAACCGATTGCACCAAATTCGCTACCGCCATGACCGGCATCTATTACTATTTTTAAATCCGACAATGGCTCTTCTTTAATTATAAGAGGAGGTTTTCTAACCTTTAAAACTGTTCTGTGTCCATCTGAAATACAATCATATCCCCAAAGTCGCTCTTTTAAAGTAAATGATATTATTAATTTATTTTCTGAATATGTTTTTTTAATACTTTTTATTTCAGAATTTTTTCGTAAAAATTTTCCGATTTTTTTTATAGAAGCATCATTATTTATATTAAAAAGAGTTATTTTAACAGTATTTTCACTTTCTTGTAAGGTAAACGGAACAGATACAGGCATTTCAACTTCATACCAATCGCCGCTTTCCTTTAAATTTATATTTTTTATATGAGCAAATGGTCTTTCTTTGTTATAACTATCTTTTACATCAGATTTTAATATCCAAGCCTCCATATTTTTATCCAAATAAACCCGATAAAATTCGCCTTTTTCACCATTTACAAGCAAATCCATGCCGGAAGGCAAATGCGAAATTCTGTTTAAACCTGAATTTACAGGCGTTTTTCTTAAAGGTGTATTGTCTTTTTTAACTGTAACTTGTTTTATAGCTTCATAATCAACTAATTTAATTTCGGAATAAGCCCATCTTTTAATTTCAGGTCGAACAATTTCAAATACCATAATCTCACTATTTTTATCATCAAAAGATTTTATATTAAAAACATTTTTACCTTCTGCCAGAGGAACATATTGTGCAAAAGCCCCATTTTCATAAACTTTTACATCAATATCATTAATCTTTAATTGCATATTCGGATTTGCAGAACCAACAAAAAATGTTGCCTGTGAATTAATATTAACAACTTTTTTCTTCGGATAAACAATATCAAGTGCATAAACACTTGATATTGAATAAAATATTGAAATTAATAATAAAATTATTTTCTTCATCTGTTTGTTTGAATAAATAAGCTTATCAAATCATTAATAGCTGCATATTGTCTTTGATGGTTTTGAGCTTGTCTTTCCAATGAAACAATATTCCTTTTATATTCTTGAATAGTATTATGGCATTCTTGAGTTGCATTATTTAAACTTTGTTGCAACTGTTGAGCTTCTTGTAAAACACTTTTCATAGAAATTCCGAGAGCTTCCATCGTTTGTTTAATAATTTGAGCTCCCATTTGTTTTGAAACACCTGCCGGCAACTGAGTAATAAGCTTTCTTAAAACAGCTACATTCGCAGGAATTTCTAAATCATCAAGTTCCATTGATGCTGAAACTGATGTAAAAGAACTTTCCATAATAGGAGTTGACGGAATTTCTATCTTAGAAACATCTGGCATTACAACCTCTTCCTTAAGTGAGGAAAATGTCTTTATATCTTCTGTTTCAGCTTTAACTTGTTCTATTTCTTCATTTACATTTTGAACAAGATTTTCAACACTTTCATCTGAAAGAGTTACATCTTCTTCTGATTTTATATCCAAACCAACGTCTAAAGCATTCGGAACAACATCTTCATCTATTTGTTGTTTTAAAGCTTCAACTATCTTTTTACCAACACCTTCTGCTAAATCTGACATCTTATTCCCTTCTCTCATTTGATACCTAATAAAATATAATAATAATTAAAACATGAAATATTTTCAAAGAATATTAATTTATGTGAATAAGGGCGAAATTCTATTATAAAATAGAATTTCGCCCTTAAAACTATTTTCTTCTGTATTGTGCGGCAAGCTTATGTGCATCTAAACCTTCAGTTTTTGCAAGGATTTCGGCACATTCGGAAAGATTTTCGACACCTGTTTTTGTAATTTTTTGATAAGTCTGTACTTTTATAAAATCAAAAACGTTTAATCCGCCACTGTATTTTGCAACACAATTTGTCGGTAGTGTGTGATTAGTTCCTGAGCAATAATCTCCGAAAACTTCTGCGGAAGAATTTCCGATAAACAAAGAACCGTAATTTCTAAATTTTGAAATATCATTTTTAGCATTTTTATAACAAATTTCCAAATGTTCGGGGGCTTTTTTATTAGCAAATTCAATTGCCATATCAAGATTTTTAACAATAATTGCAAAAGACTTTTCAAAAGCAACCTCCGCTATTTTTTTTGTTGAAATCTTATCCAAAATTTTATTAGCTTCTGCTTGAACTTTAAAAGCAAAATCCAAATTTTCACAAAGCAAATATGCTCTTGCGTCAATATCATGTTCGCATTGAGCAAGCATATCAACAGCAACTAATTTAGGATTTGTTGATTTATCTGCAATAATCATAACTTCAGAAGGCCCTGCAAGAAAATCTATTCCGCAAGTTCCATAAACTTTTTTCTTAGCGGCTGTAACATATTTATTTCCGGGACCGACGATTTTGTCTACTTTTGAAACAGTTTCTGTACCGTATGCCATAGCTGAAATAGCTTGGGCTCCGCCAATTCTGTATATTTTGTCTGCACCTGCCAAATCACAAGCAACAATTACTTCGTCTTTTATCTTCGGAGAACAAACAACTATTTCTTTTACCCCTGCGACTTTTGCCGGAATAATAGTCATTACAGCACTTGATAACAATGGGTAATTTCCTCCGGGGACGTAACAACCGACACTATCTAAAGGAATTATATTATGTCCTAATATGTTTTTATCAATTTCTGTATTTAAATTTTTTAAGCATTTTTGTTGTTTTTGTGCAAATTCCCTCACATTTTTAATCGATTTTTCCATCGCTGTCTTTACAGCTTTATCTATATTTTTATAAGCTTTTTGAATTTCTTCTTTTGAAACAAGAATTTGTTGATTTTCTATCCCGTCAAATTTCTTTGTATATTCAAATAAAGCCTTATCGCCATTTAATTTAACATCTTCAACAATTTCATCAACAGACTTAATTTCTGAAAACTCCTGATTTTCAAAAAAACTTTTATCCAAATCTTTATAATTCAATATTTGCATAAATTTCTCCTATTTTGTTCTTGAAAGTAAATTGTTTTTTATTTCCTGCATAGTAACATTATTTTCTACCATAAAAGTAAGCAAGAAATAAGTTAGATCTGCAACTTCCCAACCCAAGCCGTCGCCTTGCTCAAAATTAACGACTTCAAATGCTTCTTCCATAATTTTACGTTTAAGATAGAAATTATCTTTAAAAAGCTTTGTTGTAAAAGAGTTTTCAGGCATTTCTTCTTTTCTTGATTTAAGAAGCTCGTATAAAGATTCCATCGTAAATTCTCTGTCTTCAAAACAACTAAATCTATCTAAATGACAAGCATTTCCCTTTTGTTTAACCTTAAATAAGACCGTATCAAAATCACAATCGAATTTTGCATTCATTAATTCTTGAGTATTTCCAGATGTCAAACCTTTCGTCCAAAGTTCATTCCTTGAACGGCTGAAATAAGTTCCGCTTCCATCGTTCAAAGCCTTTTTCAAACTTTCTTTCGAAGAATAGGCAAGCATCAAAACTTGTCTTGAAGCAAAATCTTGAACAACAGTCGGAATAAGTCCATTATTTTTGTCAAAATCAAGACATTCAATAAAAGCATCTTCCAAACTTACAGCACCTGTATAAATACACATTCCGAGCTGCGTTGAAATATTTAAGTGATTTAAAGTTACAATTTCTTCAACAGATGAAATTCCACCTGCAGCAACAAATTCTTTATCCGTCGCACTTCGAACTGCTTTTATAGCCTCAATGTCTGCACCTTGCATCATACCTTCATTTTCGACTATTGTGTAAAGATATCCGGCACATAATTTATCAAATCTTTTTATATAATCAATTGGAGTTTTATCAGATTGAACTGTCCAGCCGTGCGTTGTAACCTTCCCGTTTTTTGAATCAATCGCAACAATCACTCTATCTTTGGGCAATTGTGATAAAAATTCTTCACTCGCTGCCGTTCCGATTATTATTTTCTTAGCACCATTTGCGATAAGCCTTTTAGCCTTTTCCACAGTTCTTATTCCGCCACCGACACGACAAGGTGCAATTTTACAAATTTTGGCAATTAATTCTTCATTATTATTTCCGTTACCTAATGCAGAATCCAAATCTATAACCGCAACTTCACCAAATCTTGCATAATATTTTGCAAGTTCCAAAACATCTTCTCTTTCAAGAACCTTATCTTTACCCTGTTTTAATTGAACAGCTTTCCCGTTCATTAAATCAATACTCGGAATAATCATAACTCAACCTCATTTAACTCTTTGAAGCTGATTATAACTTAAAAATTCTGATTACTCAATTATCTATAAAATATTTTTACCGTCTTGATACATTTTTTCTCTGGCAGACTTAATTTCAGAAATTTTTTGTCTGTAATCATCTTTTAATAAATCACCTAAATGAGTGTATAATGCCAAAATTGCCTTTTGGATATTATCAGAATTAAGATTTACCATATCAGATGCCATCTCTTCATTAGTCATAGCAAGCCTCGTCATATCACGAAATCCGCTTGAAGCAAGTTTCATAGCTAATTCATCGTCTTTTGCAGTTTCAAAAAGAGCTTGCGATAAAACCATAGGCATGTGTGAAATCAACGCAACAACTTCATCATGTCTTTCCGCTGTTGCCAAAACAGGTTCTGCACCAAGCGTTTTTATAACTTTCAATAAAATAGAAATATTACAATTATTAGGCGTAATCACCCATTTTGAACCCCTAAACAAATTCCCGTCGCTAAAATCAAATCCCTTATGTTCACTTCCTGCCATAGGGTGTGTTGATACATATTTATAAAGGCGATTTTTGCCTTGCAAAAATCGCTTCAAACTACAAACATCGCATACCAATGTTTTTTCATCTAAAATATATTCTAATTCATCTAAAACAGCTTCGGTTTGATTCATCGGAGTTGCAACAAATACTATGTCACAACCTTCTAAAGCTTCTATTGATAAAGATGTTTCGCTTGCTAATCCTTTTGCTTTTTCCAATGTTTCAGAAGTTCTCGTTACCGCAACAACGTCAACATCAAATTCGCTTAACCCCTTTAAAATAGAACCGCCGATTAAACCCAAACCTACAACACCGATTTTTACCATTACCAATCCCAACTTTCTTTAAATCCTTCGTAAATATCCGAAGTTACTTTTAACATTAAAAACGATTTTCTGTATTTACCTCTTAAAAATAACATTAAAGCATAAGGTAAAACATTTTTTGCCAAACTTATAATATAATCTTGCTGTTTCGCCCGTAATACTAACATTAATTCGCCGATTTGGACAAGTAATTCACTTATATCTGTCCTGAATTTTCTCAAAAGAACTATCACATCAAGCCTTTTAGCCATAATTTCAGAATTAAATTTTGTTACCACAAAATCAAGTTTTATTATTTTATAAAGTAAAAACATTACTAAAAATAATTCCGATATAAAAATTAACGCAGTAAATATTTTAATCATGTTTGTATTATATTAGAAACTGTAAGTAATTAAATCCACTTTTTAATATAGAGATGAAGAAACTAAAATTTTATTTTGCAATAATGATAGCACGGATTACATCGGTTTTGATAAAAATGCTTAACCGCTCGTCAGGCACGTCTTTTGTTGGATTGATAGCACTTGGAATTTGTCAAAACTTTTTATCATATTGCAAGGGTTATGTTAAAAATGAAATTATTACAGTAACAGGCACAAATGGAAAAACTACAACCGCAGGTATAATTTCCACAATATTGGAACATAATTCAAAAAAGGTTGTACATAATGAAAAAGGTGCCAATATGCTAACAGGCATTGCTAATATTATGGCACTCAACCTACTCCCTTTCAAGCGTGTTGATTATTTTGTTTTGGAATGCGATGAAGCTTATTTGACAAAATTGTACGACTATCTGCCTTCCGATTATCTACTCATAACAAACCTTTTCAGAGATCAACTTGACAGATACGGAGAACTCGACTTTACAGCAGGAAAAATTCAAAATGCAATTGAAAAAAATTCTAATTTAAAACTAATATTAAATGCTGATGACCCAATGGTTTCTAATCTGGGAACTGATGATAATGAAAAAATATATTTTGGATTTAACAATATTGAAATTCTTGCAAAATCTTCCATTTTAAACGCACCTATCGAAACCGTAAATTGTATAAAATGCGGAGAAAACCTAAAATATATTAAACGTTTTTACGCCCAAGAAGGTCACTATTATTGTGATTGCGGTTATTCTCACCCTGATTGTGATTATCTTGCAGATGCTCAAATTTACGAAGATTATTCTATTTTAAAAATTTTACATGATAATAATGAATATGAATTTCATATCGGACTTATCGGTTTATATAATGCCTATAATGCACTCGGTGCAATAGCTCTTGCTATGGAATTAGGATATTCTCAACTTGAAATTCAAAACGCCCTAAATTCTTATCAAGCAATTTTCGGTCGTGCAGAAAAACTTATTTTAAAAGGAAGAAGTACGCTTGTTCAACTTATTAAAAATCCGACCGGAGCCAGCGAAGTTTTAAAAACCGTTGATTTAAAATCAAATATTTTGATAATTATAAATGATAATTATGCAGACGGAAGAGATGTTTCTTGGCTTTGGGACGCCGATTTCGAATATCTAAAAGATGCTGAAAACCCGATTGTTGTATCCGGTTTAAGAGCTAATGATATGGCTGTTCGATTAAAATATGCAGGAGTAAAAAAAGAAAATATTATAATTATTCCAAAAATCAAATATGCTCTTTCTCACCTCGTAAATTCTATCGACTTAAACGAAAAAATAACAATTTTACCTACTTACACGGCATTATTAAAAATGCAAAATATATTCAAAAATTTCTAATCATTTTTAACAATTTTTCCATTTTCTAAAGTGATAATTTTATCACAATTTTTTAAGGTAGAAAGTCTATGTGCGACTGCTATAATAGTTTTTTTACCTCTAAATGCATCTATAATTTGCATCAATTTTTCTTCGGTTTCATTATCCAAGGCAGAAGTCGCTTCATCAAGAATTAGAATTTCAGAATTATGATAAATAGCCCTTGCAATCGCAATACGTTGCTTTTGCCCTTGCGAAAGTCCATTGTTTTTTAAGTCAAAATCTAAACCACCTTCAAAATTTGATATCTTAATTTGAGCCTGTTCCAATGCCTCAATTATTTTTAAATCATCGATTTTTCGACCAAATGCAACATTATTTCTCAAAGAAGTATGTAATAAATTTATCTGTTGCGGAACATATCCGACTAATTTTCTTAACGCTCGAAAATCAACATTCTCTCCATCTATAAGAATTTCGCCTGAATTAATCGGCAACAATCCCATTATAATATCCGACAATGTGCTTTTTCCGCAACCGGTCGTTCCGACTATTCCTACAAATTCACCTTTTTTAATTTCTAAATTCAAATCTTTTAATACAAAATTTATATCGTCATAAGCAAAATTTACATCTTTCAAAATCATTTTATCTGCAAATTTTATTTCCTCAATTTCTCCCGTATCCATTTTTTCAAAATTAAATTTTTCATATTCATTATTCAATTTTTTAATAAATTCCCTTGATGAATTTATATGATTAAACGCAGTTTGAATTCTGCCTAAAATAGGAGCCATTCTGAAAAATGCAGTTACAATCAATGCATAAGATGCTATCATTTCTGTCGGATTTGTAAAAACTTGCAAAGAAATTAACCCTATTAAAATTATTAACGTGAATACAATAATAATTTCAATAAAATAAGGCGGAATTAAATTTAAAATTCTAACTTTATAATTTAAGTCCACATATTTCTTCTTAACATCTAAATATTCATCAAAAAATATTTG